>CAYYQJ010000493.1:0-3086 GCA_964473775.1 uncultured Bacteroidales bacterium
TCAACCAATAGCTGACCTTTTTTGCCCTGACATTCTTTGCCGTCAATTGTGAATTTTACTGTTTCACTCATATTATTATCTTTATTACTTTGTTATTATCTAATATTAATTATTCATGAACCTCATCGCTGCGTTTCACTACTTCGCATGATTCCAACACTGCATCATGCATATTGAAACTGCTCTGGAAGTCGATATCTTTAACTCTGGCATCATATAATCCACGGAAATTTTTGATGGTGGTGGTTATAGGATTTGAAGAAGTTTGTCCCAAACCACAACGTGTGGTTTTGCGAAGGATTTCGCCCCATGCAAGCATATCTTCTACGTCTTTTTTAATAGCATGTCCGGCAACCACTTTTTCGATCTGGTTTTTCAGAATGGTATTAAACGAACGACAGGTTACGCACGATCCGCAGGATTCGTCGGCAAAGAAATGCATGAAATTAACCACTACATCTTTCAACAAATCGCGATGCTGACCAATCACTATCATTGAACCTCCTGTTGGAAGATCTTCTAAAGCAATTTTACGATCAAACTGTGCCGGATTCAAACAAATGCCTGATGGACCGGCTACCTGAACCGCCTGAACGTTTTCGGCTCCTACCATTTCCAACATTTCTTTTATACTCATACCCCATTCTATTTCGTAAACACCGGGGAATTTGCAATCGCCAGAAATACTCAACAGTTTGGTACCTGCAGATTCTGTTGTTCCCATAGCATTGTACCATGCGCCACCTTTTTCAAGTATTCTAACTGCCGAACAGAATGTTTCTACATTATTTACAATGGTTGGTTTTGCTTTATAGCCTTTTTGAACAGGGAATGGAGGACGATTGCGGGGTTCGCCACGTTTGCCTTCGCATGATTCTATCAAGGCCGATTCTTCTCCGCAAACATAAGCGCCTGCGCCAAACTGAACACGGATATCAAAATCAAATCCTTTTCCAAGAATATTTTTACCCAGAATATTTTTTGCTCTTAAATCGGCCAGCACACTTTCCATATATGCTTTCAGATAAGTGTATTCGCCTCTCAGATATAAAATACCTTCGTTGGCACCTATAGCAAAACCACCTATAGCCATACCTTCGAAAATCATTGCAGCACGTTCGGTTAAAAGAATACGGTCTTTAAAAGTTCCGGGTTCGCCTTCATCTGCATTACACAATACATAATGTACTCCGGTTTCGCGTGAGCAAAAATCCCATTTCATACCTGTAGGAAAACCTGCACCGCCACGTCCGCGAAGGTTTGATTCTTTCACCTCGCTGATAACACCTTTGCTATCCATTGATAATGCACGTGCCAGACCTTTGCCCGGTGTGTAATCTGCCAATGTAACAGCTCCGGTTTTGCGGATGTTGTTTTTAACCATAGATTTTACCAAAGGATTGGCATTTTGGCCATCACCCAATTCGGTAAACATTTGTTCAACGGGTTTTCCGGCACACATGTCGGCAACCAGTTTTTTAACTTTTTCGCGGTTGAGTTGTGTAAACACTACAGAATTAATTAAAGCAGCTGGTTCCTGATCGTTCATGCCTATGCAGGCAGTGAATCTTAAACCAATCAGGCCGTCAGGGGTGGTGCCGCCCATTTTGATACCGCATTGTTTTTCGAACTCATCTGCCACATCGCCCATGCCCATCATATAGCTAACCACACTGTTGTTTAAATAAACAGCATATTTGCCTACTGGCGAGCAGGTGAAAAAGTGATAGAAAGAGCGGGTTTGCACCACATCTACTTCGGAGATGTGAAGTGCAGAAGCAATAACACTTACTGCTTCACCGGAAACGCAGCCGAATTCTGCCTGAACACATAGCAATATGTCCATCATACGGGCAGCATCGTTTCCAAAAGATTCAACAATACTTAAAATTTTTTCTCTCATAAGTTTATTTTATTGTTTTTTATTATTTGCCGGTTTATTTTTTGAACTCAAAATACTGATTTTGGAGATGACATTTTCCGGATTATTTTTGATTTACATCTTTTTTAAAGAAAACCATCCGAAAAAAATTATCACCGCAACTATCTGTTTTTCATGTTCTTATTACAACCAATTTCTTCATTTTAGTAACATACTTTAACTCAAATTATTTCATGACAATTATCATAAAAGCCTTGACAAAAGTATTTAGATTTTTCTAAAAAAAAAGTTTTCGTGAAAAATATTTTTATTTTTTTTTCAATAGGGTGGTTAATAAACCGGAAATCGGGCTGCTATTGCTCTTTTATTGAATTGATAAATGTCTATTTTATTGTATTTTAAAATAGCTTTTAAGTAGAATGTCCCTCCAAACATCAGGGCTAAGTTTTATACAAAAAATGTTGAAAATATTTTTTTGATTTTTTTTTTGATGGTTGAAGGGAGATTCGGATTAATGAATCATTTCTTCTTCTTAAAATTTAACGGAATTATGGATTTTAAGGTATTCATTATATTATACACTTTCTTTACCCTTATTATAAAGGGTAAAAATAAAGTTTGCAAAACTACAAAAAAGGTAATTCATATCCGATGGCTTTTTAAAATACCCTACAAAAAACTTTCTATCTTTGTGGCTAATTTAAAAACGCAAACACATGAAGGATTTAATGGAATTTGCCAAGCTAATTGGTATGAAAAAAATAATTTTAATGTTCAACCTATTTGATTTAATACTTTTGCTTTTTATGGATTATATTCTTGCAATAAATTTAGGTATTAATGTAAATGCAATGTTTCTTACTTCTATTGGGGGTTTTATTATGAATGTCTTTACTCCACAATTTTTTGAAATTATTTTAGGTCTAATTGCAATCTCTGTGTTTTATTTTTTAGCATTTCCGTTTGTTTTTTATTTTCTATTATACAGGCTCATGCAATTCGTGTATGTGATTATTAATGGTTTTATAGCATTTCCAATAGAATATTTGTATAGAAGAGTCTTCTTAAAAGAAAAAATACATTACGATGATTCGCTTCTAAGTTGGCTTGAATGGAATAAATATATAAAAGTAGTAAAAGGTGGAAATAGGTTAATTCTTTTTTTGAGGTGCTAAGAAAAATACCCTTTAATTCTATACATCGA
>CAYYQJ010000494.1:0-921 GCA_964473775.1 uncultured Bacteroidales bacterium
ATAGCTTCAGGTGACTGGAGTTCAGACGTGTGCTCTTCCGATCTGAAAAAAGAGCCAATACCATTTATAAGTTCACCAAAGATGCTTATACAATGGAGGTTTATACAAACAAATTCAATCAATCGAAAACCTTGAAACTTCATTCGAGATACGATCCAAAACTTACAGGCCGCGAAGCCGCTCAGGAGGCAATAGCCCTATATAAATTTCCGCAACCATTGGCCGTTAAAGATTTTACAGGAGTTTTTGGAAGCAAAACCGAAAGTATTTATTTTGATATGAATGATGACCCCTATAATGAAGCTTCTCAGCCGGCTATGGCTTCAGTTAAGGTGAATATCACTATTGATAATTCGTTGAAAACCCACAAATATGATGAGTTGTGTTTGTTGATGACTACCGAACCTCTGTTTGAAGGGCTGAAATATGTTCCTGCCCGATTGAATTCTCTTTCTAAGTATGTGTATTTATCCGTTACCACAAAAACTTATACCATTAAGAACGTTCATCCCGGGAAATACTATTTGTATTCTTACGACGACATAAATATGGACAAAAAACACAAAGCTGGTGATTATATGAGTTCAAATACTGCAAATAGTTTTACCGTATTGCCCAACGGAACTGTGACGGTGGATACTAAAATAGATATGGTTATTCCCTGGTAGAGTGACTAAATTTTGGAGTTTGGAGTTTAAGAATTCTGAATAAAGAATTTGGAATAACAGAAAATCGGAAGAAAAACTTTTGGAGCGGAAGAAAAACTTTTGGAGCGGAAGAAAAACTTTTGGAGCAAAAGAAAAACTTCAGGAGCGGAAGATAAACTTTTGGAGCGGAAGATAAACTTCAGGAGCGGAAGATTAACTTCAGGAGCGGGAAAAAAACTTCATGAGCGGAAGATTAACTTCATGAGCAGAAGAT
>CAYYQJ010000494.1:931-3079 GCA_964473775.1 uncultured Bacteroidales bacterium
TAGCCCAATATTTTCTGCAAAAAGATTTCTAACTTAATCCAGAAGCCCCAGCATGGTTCCCAGAAGTATGGTTTTTGCTTTTTCGGCTTTTTCCACACCTCTTTTATAAATGTCGAAAGCTTTTTGATATTGACCAGAATTTTCGAAATACAAACCCAACTCAATCAGGTTTTCGAAATAAGATTCCTGCATGCTCAAAACTTTTTCAAGTTCAATGGAATGGGCATAATTTTTATTGTCACTCATAATGTTTGAATTTAGTGATGCAAAATTAATCCCCTAAGATTACTATATCATTAAGTGAATGTTATTGTTTGATTAATTTTTTCTAAAATAAATATTGTTATAAAAAACAAAACCCGCGTTTCCGCGGGCATGTCCTCCGACAAAAAGCCAAACCATAACTTTGTCTGAAAATGATGTTGTTATTGAGTTATTGGATAATAAAGATACTTATTACAGGCATTTACTCTATTTTCATGAAAGGCAATTTTTTTTTCTAATCCAACAAACTCATTATTGCCTCAACGGAATTTGTTGTTGCCTTACCGGCATTTTCTATTCCTCTTTTAATAATATCGGCGGCTTTTTGAGGGTAGCCTGAGTTTTGGAAAAACTTCCCCAACTCCACCAGATTGGCAAAGTAGTTTTCTTGAATATTCAGAAGACGATGTTGTTCATCTAAATCTTTGTCCATAAATGATTTATTTTGATTATTGATTCCTTAATGTACTAGTATTATCAAGATTCCAGAAACTTAATCCAAGAATCCCAATATGTTTCCTGAAGTATGCTTTTTACCTTTTCAGCTTTTTCAACACTTCTTTGGTAAATTTCGAATGCCTTTTGATATTGCCCGGAATTCTCGAAATGCAAACAAAGTTCCACAAGATTATCAAAATAAGATTCCTGCATGCTCAGCACTTTTTCCATTTCAATGGAATGCGCATTATTTTTATTATCACTCATAAGCTAGGATTTTTGTGATGCAAAATTAATACCTCAGGATTACCCTATCATTAAGTGAATATTATTGTTCGATTAATTATTGTTCATGATAAATTAAAAAAACCCGGCTTTCGCCGGGCTTTTCTAATCTTAGTATTAACCAAATACTAAAAACACGTAATAGAATTAATATAATCTAATGTTTAAGCAATTCAATAATTGTTAGCCATTTCTTTGATTATCTGCAAATAAACATCTTTTTGCTGATGCTTGATGCATTGGCGCTTATTCTAACAAAATAAGCTCCGGTTGGTAATGAACCTGCATCAAAAGTAATGTGTTGCTGTCCGTTGCTTAGCATCCCGTTTTGAACTTCCATAACAATACGACCGGAAAGATCAAGAACTTCAACTTTTACATTTTCGTTACTCGTTAGGTTGAAATCAACAGAGGTGTTTCCTGTAGTAGGATTAGGATAAACATTTACGCGGTCAACAACCAAAGCGTTTTCGTTTACCGAAAGAGCATAAACAGCATGTTGTGGATCCCAGTTTGCCCATGGTGAAGTCCAGTCGGTGGTTCCCATTGGGCCGGCATAGGTTACATGTTCAAACCAAGTATCAGTTGCAAATCTTGGATTGGTCCATAATGCTTTTCCATTTACTGGTGAACTTGCCAAAGGAATAAAGTTAGGAGCATTATAGTTAAAAGCATCGGTTATTTTTAACAGGTTGTTGGTAGCCAAAGTATCATTGTGACGGGTGGCGTCAAAATACCAGGTTCTTTCTGTAGCCGCTGTCCAGAGTTGTCCTGTTGGAACATCAACAAATTTGCCCATCCCTGACATAATGCAGTTTTCGATTTGCAAATCGTTGTTATTGGCATTAGCATCGGTGAGGTCGCCATCAATATATAAACCTGTAGGCCATCCGGCAAAAACAGAGTTGTAGCATGATAATCTAGAGTTTCTGCGGATGTGCATAGCTCTTTTAAAATTAGGATTTACTGGATTAGTTAAGTCAACTTTTGGTCCGTACAAACCTATATTGGCAAACATTGGTGCAGTATTTGGAGTATTGGTACTGCCGGTTGCATCGTTATCTGATTCAAACCCGTTTGAACCAGAAATATCAGCAACTGCAGAGTCTCTCAACCAGATCGGAAGAGCACACGTCTGAACTCCAGTCACCTGAAGCTATC
>CAYYQJ010000495.1:0-3069 GCA_964473775.1 uncultured Bacteroidales bacterium
TACAATCCACACCTGAGTTTCCCATTAGATTTGTTGCACAAGCAGCAGCTAATGATGCAAAAGGCCCCCAACAAATAAAATCAACATCACCACCGCTGGCTATATGAATATCAATATTCCCTGGATTTGCAATTTGCATATAGTACCAGGCAGGATTTGGCGTTGTTAATAAGCAACCAACCTGGCCTAAAGACGTGACATTGGTACTCGCTGGAAAATTTACAGTGGTACCAGTACAAAAAGGAGTTGAACCTCCACATGATATTCCAGCTGCGGCTGTAACGCATGAAAGGCTTGCCATCCAACCTGCCGCAACAGTAGCAGCATTTGAAGTAAACACAAATGTCAAACAACCAGTAGTAGAAGTGATAACAGGAGGTAAAGTGGTTCCGGAATAAGAACCTATTAAAGGCGAACTTGTGTTTGGACCATTATAAACTGTAAGAATATCGCTTCCGGCCTGTGTATTGAAAGCAGAAAAAGTAAATCTTACCTGTTGCCCTGAAACTCCTGAACAAAAAGTAACAGTAAAATTTTCATTATTACCATAATTGCCTGCGGCGGCACCACTATCAAAAAAATACCCGGAACAGGTGCTAATTGTACCAAGATTGCCCATATTATAACCTATTGGAGGAGGCAAACAACTTATTGTTGCAGCCCAACCGGCATAAGTTATGGAGCCATCAGATGTAAAAACAAATGTAATGCAAGAGCCTGAAGCAGTAATAACACCCGGACTTGTTGAACCGGTAAAATTTCCAATTTGTGGAGAAGATGTATTAGGCCCATCATAAATAATTAAATGCTCGAAGGAGGCTTCAGTTACGAAGCTTGTAAAATTAAATGAAGGTCTGTTGCCTGCTACAGAAGAGCAAAAGGTCATAGTAAAGTTTTCACTATTACCATATTGACCACCTGAACCACCGCTATCATAAAATGTCCCTCCACAAGTGGTAATTGAGGAATTCGACATATTATATGTTTGGGCAAACGTATGTTTTATGCCGAAGCAAAACATCAAAGTAAGGGCAAATAGTACAATAGTTCTTTTCATAGTTTTTAATAAAAAGTTTGTTTTAGAAGCAAAAATTTATTTCATCAAATTTAAACAATAATTTCCAAATACTGACACTTTGGTATAAAAAAAATAAACAATTTAATAAACGTGGTTAGCAATTCGTAATATGCTTATTTTCATCAAAATGCGTTTGCAAAAAATTTCATTAAAGTATTCAATGTTAATCACAAGCAGAAAACCGTTGTTTAAACGATTTAAATTATTAAATAAAAATGCTACGATTTTCAATTTCCTGTTGTTTTTATGAATTCTGATAACAAAAATTAATTACACACTAATAACGAAATTTGGAGGCAAAAAACTTGGTGCATTTGAAAAAAAAAATTGCTTTTTTTGTTTTCGTAGGCTAAAAGCTAATTGAAACTTGACAAATTGTTTTGATTTTTAGCACATTCCAATTATTAAATTTTCTCAAAAAAAAATCAGTTTTTTAATTAATTTTTTGATTGCCCCTGTTGCCTCAATAAATTTTAGTTTTATTGTTTCATCTATATTATTTAAAATTTTAGTTCATGGTTTACTTCGGCCAAATCAAAATATTCCGGGTCGAAATTTTCGCCAACCCATTCTATTGTTTCGTCAAAATCGGGATGTTTCGGGTTTGATATGGTTTCTAGTAATTCTTCATATCCAAAAATTCCACCACAATTGTCAGGCGGGCAAGCTCTTTTTCCGTCTAAGCACAAAGGAAGTTTGGTTTCAGAAGTAAATGGCAATACCTTTTCAAGTATTATTTCGTGTTTCCAATTATCATCGAAATCATACACGTATTTTATTTTATCATTCTCTTTCTGTAGCAAGGAATCCAGACTAGTTTTTGCTGAATCATTTGTATTTGCCAAATCAAAATCCTGTGGGGCAAATCGGTCGTTGCCGTTTTCGAATCGATACGAATGTGAACCCGTCCACCCCATTGTATGCTTCACGATTTTATGAAATTCTGAAAGAGTTACGTTTGATATCGTCAAAATTTTTCTCCAAATTTTAGGATTTGAGTCTTTCAAAGTGATTTGAAGCTGATAGATTTGCTTTTCCATATTGAATAAAAGTTGTTAGTTTTTACTTTTTTTTGAATATTCCATTCTATTTCATGCTGATAAAAAGTAAGAAGAAAGAATGATTGTTTTTAAAACATCCATCTTTTACAGTTTAACGCAACAAAGATAATAAAACAAATAATACAATTGCACGTTTGAAGCAAAGTTATTTACTACAAAATAAATTTTGACGAAAAAAAAGGCAATATATTGGAAAAGTAGGAAGGCAAAAGGCAATAGGAATTAGACAGATAGCCTTTTGCCTATTAGGCCGGTTCTAATTTAATGATTATTTCGATGTCGCCACCTGCAGTAATAACACAATCAGCTTCAAAATCTCTACAATAATCGGCTTTCGCTCGCACTTTTAGAGTAGTAACCGGTATCTGGTCAAATTCCCAGGTGCCGTCGTTATTTACTTCTATAGGAACTTCTACTCCATCAAAAAATATTTGAGCATTGTTGGGCACAACATGCGTACCATTAAGATACAGCGTACCATGCGCAGCACCATATTCGCCCGGCTGAGGCTCAGTTAGCTGAGGCGTATTGTAAATTACGTAATCGTTATACATTGATTCGTCGCGACTGGCCCAATAGGTTTTGCCATAATCGCAAACTTCTACAATTAAAGCATACAAGGTATTGCCCAATCCAACGCGTTTGCTGGTTGCGCCATCGCGTGCCATATCTGCATCATCTTTATCATCAATTAAATTATCAAAACTTGTAACCACAGTTCGCAAATCTGTTATCATATCCTGTGTTAATCCAAGCGGTTCTAAATCATCAAAATATAATTCACAACGCCTCACAACGCGACGGCCGCAACGACATAATTCATCCACTTTCATTGTATCCATTCCCTTAATACCAAAGGAACGATATTCGGATGAATCTTCGCCAAAAAGATTTCTGAAAAGCCGTTTGGCGTGTTCTGTGTAAACATCA
>CAYYQJ010000496.1:0-3068 GCA_964473775.1 uncultured Bacteroidales bacterium
TTTCTCCATAGTTTAATAATTATAAGGCTCAAAGATACTCATTTAATTTTATTGCAAATGTGCCTAAATCAAAATGATTATTTAGCAAATTAATTACAACGCTGAAGAGTTAATTTCATCTTTCACCACAAAGGCATCAGGAAATTTTCCCAGGAGTTTTTGTTTAAAGCCTTCGGCATCCATGCGTGTGCGGAAATCGCCCACACGTACTTTATAATAAGGCGATTGAAACATTAGATAAACACTCATCTCAGGATAATCCGACATAAAAACTCCCTTTTTGGCAAAAGCCTTGCTTTTTGAATTGTTGCCCGAATCGAAAAATATCTGTATGCGCCAACCAACTATTTTTTGCTTCGAATTTAGATAGGTATGGCTCGACACCAAAGTAGAAATTCTGTCGTCTTCAACCACAGTGATATTCCCCTTTTGTGCTCTACACACAAAAGCTAAGGATAATAAACATAAAGCGAATAGCAGCTTTTTCATAAAGGTTTATCTTGCCAGTTGTTCAAGCACTTTAGGCCGGATGCTGAAAACGGGAATAGGAGCATTATTAACCATTTGCATGGCGAAAGGTCCCAACCAAATGTTTGATGTTTCCTGTTCCTGTTCGGTCATAATAAAAATCTGGTCGGCTTTTATTTCTTCAGCATAAGCAATAGTTGCAGTGGTAATATTATCGCAATCAACCGATGATACCACATGTTTTATTTCGCTATCCTTCAAAAATTTCTCTACCTGTTCCACATATTTCGAAACGATACGACGAATTGATTTCAAAGAGGACGACTGAAGCTCGAGTACATGAATTTCGGCATCAAACGCTCTTGCCATTTCGATAGCATAAGGAACTTTTTGTCGGGTAGCAGCAGAATTATCTATAGGAACAACAATTTTCTTAATTTTATTTTTAATAGTATAACTCTCTCGCAAAGTGATAACAGGACACGGAGAATAAGTAACAATTTTGCTGGCATTACTACCAATCATAAAAGATTCGAATCCTGAAACCCCATGCGAACCGGCAACAATAAAAGATGCATCGTTGTATTTTGCCTGATTTGCAACTTCTTTATAAACTTTTCCTTTTCTGAGCTTATAAGAAAGACTTCCTTTTTTCAATGATTTTGCATACGTTTTTTGCAATTCTTCAATCCTGGCTTTAGCTTCATGACGATGTTCGTTTCCTGCATTATTATAAATCGAATCATCGGTGTCGGGTTTGTCAACCCAAACCATCATAATATCTGCCCCAATCACGTTGGCAATTATTATTGAATATTCTAAGGCCATAATTGAATTTTTCGAAAAATCAATTGCCACAACTATTTGTTTCTTATCTTCTTTTTGTTTCATAAGCTATGCTAAAATAAAATTTTTTTGTACAAAAAACGCGAATAAATATTTTAACAAAAGTAGAAAAAAAAGCTTAAAGCGGTTGGTTTTTTTCGATTCATAATGAAATATTTATACCCATCATTTTCTATAAACAGGGTTTAGCTAATAAAGTAAGTTTATTTTCAAATATTTGCAAATCATTAAAAAGATTGCTTCCGTTTTATTGACACTAATTATATTTTCATAAAAACCAACGAATACACAACTTTCGACATGTTTTAAAAGGCTTATTGCATATAGATTCTGTATTGAAACGCACATCAAAAATCAGTTTCACCAAGAATATTTTTACAAAATGTAACAAGCCTGTCAGTATTTTGCTAATTTTGTTTTAAAGTAAAAACAAATGGTGAATGATAACTTAGATCCGGAAAAAACCAACCTCTCACCAAATGAGCTGGAATTCGACAAATTTCTACGTCCCGGCAGTTTTGAGAAATTCTCCGGTCAGGGACAAATTGTTGAAAATCTTAAGATATTTGTGAAAGCTGCCAAATTGCGTGGCGAATCGCTCGATCATGTATTGTTGCACGGTCCTCCCGGATTGGGAAAGACTACCTTGAGTCATATTATTGCCAACGAACTCGGCGTGGGTATCAAAATAACCTCAGGTCCTGTATTGGATAAACCTGGCGATCTGGCAGGATTATTAACCAATCTTGAACCCAATGATGTGTTGTTTATTGACGAAATCCATCGCTTGTCGCCTGTTATTGAAGAATATCTGTATTCGGCAATGGAAGATTTCAAGATAGATATAATGATAGAAACAGGGCCCAATGCGCGAAGTGTGCAAATCACTTTAAATCCGTTTACATTGGTGGGGGCTACCACACGTTCAGGTTTATTGACAGCCCCTTTGCGTTCCAGATTTGGTATCAATACCCGTTTGTCGTATTACGATACTGATGTGTTGCAGCAAATCATTCTGCGTTCGGCAGGCATTATTAATATAAGTATTGATGATGAAGCGGCTTTTGAAATTGCACGACGCAGCAGAGGCACGCCCCGTATTGCCAATTTATTGTTGCGTAGGGTAAGGGATTTTGCGCAGATAAAAGGTTCGGGCAGTATTGATTTACCCATAACCAATATTGCGTTAGCTGCTTTGAATGTGGATAAAAACGGACTTGATGAAATGGATATCAAAATATTGGTTACCATCATCGATAAATTTAAAGGCGGACCGGTTGGATTAACTACTATTGCCACCGCTGTGAGCGAAGATGCCGGAACGATAGAAGAAGTGTATGAGCCATTTCTGATCATGGAAGGATATCTGATGCGCACCCCTCGTGGCCGCGAAGCAACCGAAAAGGCCTATCGGCATCTGGGACGAATTGTTCCTAACACCCAACAAAATTTGTTTTCTTAAACTTTAGGTTGAATCAACGAAGTAATTGATATGGATACACGAAACATTAGCCTCGAAATAAAGAAAAAAATTGCTGAAACAGGTTACGAACATTCAGGATTTGCAAAGGCAGAATTGCTGAAGCGCGACTATGATTTTTTTCTTGGCTGGCTTGAAAAAGGAAACCATGCGCAAAAGGCATATCTGGAAAGAGAGCCTATAAAAAGAGCTGATCCGACCGTATTGGTTGAGGGAGCTAAATCAGTTATTTCAATATTGTTTCCATACTATACAGGTGTTGATTTATCAGAAA
>CAYYQJ010000497.1:0-3060 GCA_964473775.1 uncultured Bacteroidales bacterium
ATGTTTTCCGTGCCGATGGAGTAACTCCCATTTATAATGCCACCATCGACTTCCCTGAGCAACGTATAACCACCAAAACATATCTCGATGGCTCTTATCGCGTCATAAAATTCCCTCATGGCATCACCACACCAACTGCAAGTTTCGAAGGTTCATCTCAACGTTCCGAGCCTTTCGAAGTAAAACAAGGCCACACCGTAAAACACAATTTCATACTCGGCCTTTAATAAACAAATCCTGAAAAAAAACTGCCCGAATGAATCATCTCATTCGGGCAGTTTTTTTTAGTAACGGCAGCGCAACGAACTTTTTAAATTTTATCGAATCAGGTATTATTAATAGGTTCTAATAGCCGTAAGGCACTTTTATTTTAACCCCAGTATGTGATGTCCGTCTGTATGGTTGTTTGCAATGTGCAAAATCAAAAAAATGTCGTTTTGCATAACAAAAAAGATATACCAGGTGGTATTTTTATTTGCTCTATAAAAAACATAATGAAGTTCTTTTTCTCCTGTCAATCGTTTAAAATAATTTGTTGCTTCTTTGCTTCGCCTTTTGCTGATATTGTTTTTTATAAAAAATATTATTTTATCAACATAATCCTCAGCATTTTCTAAATACGAAAAATATTCTTTTTCGTATAGATTTTCAATCAGTTCTATTAATGATAATTCAAGAGATGGATGTATTAAAATTTTCATTTTTCAAAAATTTTTTTTATCTTAGGCATAATGCTTTCTCTAAATTCGTCAATTGTCATTGCTTCTTTACATTTTATATCAAAAGAAGTTTCTTCTATTGCTCCTATTTCTTTTAAAAATGGAATAGCTTCTTTGTGTTTTTTCAGATTTATACGTGCATAAGCCGGACGGCCTTTGCTATCTTTTTCTATTTGAATACCTGCTATACGTGCCATAATAAATTATTTTAATTGCAAATTTACGAAATTATTCTTTCAGTAAACAACAATGTGTACAAATTGAGGACACTAAAAGCTTGGTATTAATCACCCTGAAAAGTAATCTGTGAATTCGACATTTACTTTAGGCAAGTCTGAAGGATTCTTATGTAGGCAGACTATAATCTTTTTATCTTAATAATGTTACAGTTCCATTATAAGATTTACTCCCTATTGTCAGGATAAAATAATATACCCCTTCAGCAGCATCATGCTTGTTAGGTGTTTTACCATTCCAATGAATGCTTTTATCATTACTTTCAAAAAGCTTAACTCCCCAACGGTTAAAGATAATCACATGATACGAATGAAAACCCTTGTAAATGATTTCGAAATAATCATTAATCAAATCCCCATTCGGCGTAAATACATTCGGTATTGTTAAACTACAATCCGAAACCGTAACTTTAACTGCTGCAGATGCTGTACAACCCCCTGAATTCACAGTCACTGTGTAAGTAGTAGTTACTTCAGGAGTCGCAATAGGATTTGCAATCGATCCATTGTTTAAAGAGGCAGATGGCAACCAACTATAGGTAGTGCCGCCGCTGGCATGGAGTGTAACATTTTCCTCCGAACAAATAGTTGTATCATTTCCCAAATTCACTTGCGGTAAAGGATGAATGGTTATTGAATGTTGAATAGTGTCAATAATCGAACCTTGTTGAGCAATTAAAGTAATCGTATAAGTGCTGGGATTATTATAATAATGTGAAGGGTTTGGTATAGTGGAAACATTGTTTGGTACTGAAGCAGGATCCCCAAAATTCCACAAAAAGCTATTGAATCCCGTCAGATTTTGAATTTGAAAAATAGTGGAATCTCCCTGACAATAATTTTGATAAGTAAAATCAGGAATAGAAAAAGAAGTTTGTATATAGTTAGGGAGACCTGCCTGACAGGTTTTTCCTGCAAGATACAATCCATTATCAACAAAGTTGCAAGCTGTCCCCAAAGCATTTGGATTATTTATTATTGAAACATAGCCTGCGTTCATTTTGGCAATATAGATTTTGTTGTCCGGGGCCAATTGCAAAAAACCGGCTTCATAAGTAGGATCAGGAGATGTTGCAACCCCAACCAAAGTTGCTGAATTGATAATTGCTGCAGGTGTACCGGCGTTCATGTTAAACTGATGAATTTCAGGTAACGACCATTGACTTGTATAAAGTTTGCTATTATCAGGTGAAAATTGGACTCCCCATGCCTTTGGATAACCAGGAATTTGTAGTTCATTTGAAAGAACACCTGTTGAATTATCAAAATCAAATACCTCAAACACATCCATAAAAAAAATGCCCAATGCAATCTTTGTTCCATCATTATTTGCAACCAATTGCCCTGCTACATTTCCGTTGCTTCCATTATGAATCAGGCCAATATGCGTAATAACAGGAGAATTAATACCGGCAGCAGTTAATAAATAGGCATAAAAGGCATCCGAATTCCATAAATGAACAATAATCCAGATGTCGGTTCCATTAGAATGTTTTACGGCTGTAAGTTTTTCACAGACAGGTGTAGCTAATTGATTATTTTTTGAAATCACATCGCCATTTCCGCCTTGCAAATTCATATCAATAATACCATATTTAAACCCATCTGGATAACCAAAAGAAGCTATCGTGAAAATATAAAACAAATTCAAACTGCCTGGTTTTCGCGCAATAATAGAAGCATGACTAAGTCCGGTGCCTGTTGTTAGCATATTAAATCCATTTGGCATTTGAGCGTGGTTTCTGTTATAGACATTTTGACCATCAGAATACATGATAAGATTTCCGGCTGCATCGGATATGGTAGATGTTTGATCATAAACATGAACAGCACCATTAGTAACAGCAGATGGAGGATTGGTGTTAAAAGTGATTCCACAATTAAATCCGAAATACCAATTATTGAATTCGCCTTGTGAAAAAGAAATTTCACAAAGAAACAAACAGAAAAGAAGAAGGAAAAGTCGTTTCATAAATGGTTGCTTTATTAACGTAATTGAAATTGCGATGGTGGTTTTTTAAAACATATCAACAAATATAAGGAATTTTCAGTGAATCTGGTGCGCCACGAGGCGTGCGTAACTATAAATAAATACCTATAAAGAT
>CAYYQJ010000498.1:0-3055 GCA_964473775.1 uncultured Bacteroidales bacterium
ATACGAGATAGCTTCAGGTGACTGGAGTTCAGACGTGTGCTCTTCGATCTCGGCCATGGACAACGGTTTTTCATAACGCCCCGGATTTATTCTTCCATATTCAGGATATGACCCATCCTATCCTGTTTGGTTTTAAGATATTTATGATTATGTTTGTTAGGAGATATAATAATAGGAATATTTTCAACTATCTCGAGACCATAGCCTGTTAATCCTGATTTTTTCTTTGGATTGTTGGTCATTAAACGGATTTTAGTAGCACCCAAATCGCGTATAATTTGTGCGCCAATACCATAATCGCGCTCATCGGCTTTGAAACCGAGCTTTTCGTTTGCCTCAATGGTATCATATCCCAATTCCTGAAGGTGATACGACTTCAGTTTATTCTCTATACCTATGCCTCTCCCCTCCTGATTCATATATATAATGATGCCTTTGCCTTCTTTTTCGATAATCTGCATGGCCTGATGCAACTGCTTGCCGCAATCGCAACGACACGAACCAAAAATATCGCCTGTCATGCAGGATGAATGCACTCTTACCATCAAAGGTTCGTCGGCTTTCCATTCTCCCTTGGTCAAAGCCATGTGAAACTGATCGGTATTTGATTCGCGATAGAGATTCAGTTTAAAATCGCCCCATTCGGTAGGCAAATCAACCGTTTCTTCTTTTATAATGAGACTTTCATTCTTAATACGATAAGCAATCAGGTCTTTTATAGAAATGATTTTCAATCCAAACTTCTCAGCAATCAGATATAAATCCATCAGTCGGGCCATAGTTCCGTCTTCATTCATAATTTCCACCAAAGCACCAGCCGGTTGCAGACCTGCCAGACGGGCTAAATCAACAGTAGCTTCTGTATGCCCTGCCCTGCGAAGCACTCCACCATCTTTTGCACGCAAAGGGAATATATGCCCCGGACGTCCAAGTTCAGCAGGCTTTGTTTTTGGATTTGAAATTGCTTTTATGGTTTTAGAACGGTCGCTTGCAGAAATTCCTGTTGTGCAACCATCGCCTAATAAATCAATAGAAACGGTAAACTGTGTCTCATGTGAAGAAGTGTTTTTCGAAACCATCATATCCAGTTCCAGACTTTTACATAACTCTGCAGAAACAGGAGCACAAATAAGTCCGCGGCCATGCATGGCCATAAAATTTACTTTTTCAGGAGTTATTGTTTCGGCAGCAGTAATAAAATCGCCTTCATTTTCACGGTCTTCATCATCTACCACAATAATAATGTTTCCCTTTTTAAATTCCTCAATAGCCTCTTCTGTAGTATTTAACCTGTATTCCATAATATAGACAAAAAAATTTGTGCAAAGGTAATAACATTAAGCCAAAACAGAGGTATTAATTGAAAGATAAATGAGTTTAAACAAAACCCAAAGGAAGAGGGCGGTAGAACGTCAGGTTTAGTAAAGATACCTGTAAAATACTTTGCGGCAAAAGTAAGAATTGTAAAACTTAAAAATATCCTTTCTGCCATAAGGCAGATAAATCCATGGTCAATGCCACAGAATAGTGAATCATAACACCCATCCAGATGGTACGGCTTTTTAAACTTAAGGTGCCAAGAATAATTCCTGCAATGATAGCTGCCATGGTTTCAGGAAAAGGCTTCCCAAAATGAATCATACAATAAGGAATGGTCATAATGAATACACTATAATAGCCAAACTGCTTTTTAAATCCATGAACCAAAAATCCGCGAAAGAAAAATTCGACACCGATAAACTGAAAGAAATAAAGAATCTGCCACATCCAGAAGTTGGGATAAAGGGCCTCGCCTTTATAGATTCTATAAAACGGATAACGAGCCTGAAAACTCTCAGTGGTTGAAAAAAACAGTACCAAAGGCACCATAAAAATGAAAAATAAAAGATAGATTTTATAATCTTTAAACAGATTCCCAACTTTCAACCCATAGTCGGAAACCTTTTCTTTAAGAACAAATTTTATGATGACTACAGGAACGAAAAAATAAAAAATTAGAATCACCCCTACCCAATAAGCCAATGAGAAAAGCTGTTGGTTTACTTTATGTTCAATAAAGAATTTAAAACGGCCTGCGATATCCTGAAATCCGATGCTTTTCAAAAAGTTTATGAGGATGTAATAACCATCATTTTTGCCGATATACTCTATACTGCTTAAAGAAATACATGCAATAACGGCAATAATAAGAATTTTGGTATTAAATTTAGAATTGTCCTGGCTGTTAATAAATGTTTTATGATCTGATTGTATTCGATTGAACGTATCAGTGAATATTCTTGAGTAGATTTTTTTCATCGTTTGGCAAAAAAAAATCCTCCGGTTATCGGAGGATTTCTTTCAATTTCTTTTTTATTATTTCGGAACTAAAGTAAATTCCATAGTGGTTACGTACAACACAAAATTGATAGTTTCTGATTTATTTACCTTCAAAATAATCTCTTTATTTTTCAGTTCGTAAATTTCAAAAATATTCAAAGTATTGTTCCCTTGATAAATGGTAGTATTATCGCCACCGGTAATGGGATTATAAATGTAATCTGTAACCTGCATTGCTAAAAGTTCTTTATCTTTTGTCCCAAGTTGACTGTTGGCCCCCATAAAATACCAGTTACCATTAACTTCGATGGTTATCAATTCGCCTGTAGTATCATTTTGAAAGTTTTCTTTATAATAATAGGAACCATCATTTTTATAATCAGTAAACATTTCACCAGTATAAGTTTGATCAGTAACATAATTACCCCAAACACCATTTACAGTAGTATCTTTAACTGTTGTGGTTACTTTTTTCTTTAACCCATCGTAGGTTGTTTCAATTATTTTATTCATGTAGGTAAGTTTGGAAGTTAATTTAGTATTCTTCCAATCTCCTGTTAGACGGGCTTTTCGCGTACGCAAAGAGAAAAATGGATCGCCTTCGCCTCTTTTACATGACACAAGGTTAATGCTTAAAAAAGCACAAAATAAAACTACTGAAATCAGGGCAATAAATCTTTTCATGACACCATAAATTATAAAACAATGCAAATATAAAAATAAACGGACATTAATC
>CAYYQJ010000499.1:0-3055 GCA_964473775.1 uncultured Bacteroidales bacterium
AGATAGCTTCAGGTGACTGGAGTTCAGACGTGTGCTCTTCCGATCTGACATTCCATCGATAACAAACATGTTAAACACAGCCCTTGTGGAGTCGGAAAGACTTTGAACCAATCCCATCAGCTCTTCGTAGTGCATATTAGAAGCCAAATCACTATTCACGACTTCGTCTTTTTCGACAAAGACCACCTTTTCGTTATACTTCACATTCTGACGAACATAATCGAATATCGAATGATAGATGACTCGTCGCACCCAGCCTTCAAAAGAGCCTTCAAATTTATAACTATCAACCTTTTGAAATACTTTCAGAAAACCGTTATTCAGAATTTCCTCAGCCAAGTGATATTGATATGGGTTGGTATACCGTTTTACCATACTCATCATTTTAGGATACATCAACTTATAGAGCTTCTCCTGCGACGTACGCTTCCCCTCCTTGCAACCATGTATAATGGCAAGTAGTTCAGTATCCTGTTGGGTTCCAATGTAGCTCAAAGCGGCGTTCAATTATTTAAAATATTTCTGTACTTATCAAGACTGACGAATAAAGAAAATGGTTGGTAATTTACGGAGATTCACACAAAGATACAGGTGAACGGCTATTTCTTAATCGACAATAATGACTAAAACAAGGCCCCACAGCCAAGCTAGCACCTTTCTGATAGCGTGATACTGACATCTACCTAGACACCATGGCTGTGAGAATTACAGGAAACGACAAATAGCGGACTTCTAACGGCAAGTCTGCCAAAGTCGAATGAATACATTGAAAGTATATTATGTTCAGAGTTAGACATTATTAATTCTACTAATCAGGAGTCTTCGCATTCCGATGTCAAGTTGCTAAGCATGAACGACGGTAATATAGATACCAAACAAAAATAATCAGTAGGTTTGCAGAAATCATAGGTTTACCCCGGTGCTAAAAAAGATTGACTATTATATACTGAAGAATTTCCTCTTCACTTTTGTGTTCCTGATGCTGGCTTTTTCGGCTATCGCCATCGTTATCGACTACACAGAGAAGGTCGAAGATTTTGTGACAAAAAAAGTTCCGGGAATAGAAATAGCCGGTTATTTTAAAAATTTCATCCCCTATATCCTTGCGCTTCTCTTCCCGATTTTCATCTTCGTGGCAGTCATCTTCCTGACTTCCGCGCTGGGACACCCAAAATTTCACAGGCCAAAAATATGGGTTAGATATTTCTGCTCATCGTTCAGGATCAGGGTTTTATTTATTTTCTCTTTCGTGTTAGGTGTTATGATTTGAATGGTATAGATTGTTTTTGCAATTTCGATTGCCTTTTCAGGACTTAAATGACTTTCCTTAATGTGTAGTTGTCGCTCGAGTTCTTTATATATTTTGTAAGCAATAAATGCGATACAAATATGCGCTTCGATCCTTCTTTGTAATCGATGGAATATTGGTCGTATCTTCAGGTCGGTCTTAGATATTCTAAAAGCCTTTTCTATTTTCCATAGATGTCCGTAATTTTCAATGATTTCCTCCTTTGAGAGTTTGGTATTGGTTACATATCCTTTCAATCCATCCCATTGCTCATCAGCCTTGGCCTTTGTTTTGTCAATGCTTACGTTGATATCTCCTTCCAGTTTTAAATACTTGTTATATCCTTTGTTGTTAATATGCGTTTTAGTCAGTCTCCCGGCTTTGATTTGCTTTTCCAATTTCAAGAGCCCTTTCTCTCTGTTCGCTTTGTCCTTCTTAGCCCTGGCATCTGAGTAGCTAATGACGAGTTGTGTGGCATCCTCCTTTTGAACAATCGCACTATCTCCATTTTTCAACTTCAGGGAAAGCATTTTTTCTTTTATGAGCTTGCTTTCACTTTTAATCCGAGCACCTAGAATGTATTCGTATCCTTGGCTTGTGAGCTGCTCAATATTTTCGTTTGAAAGAAGCCCGGCATCGGCAACAATAACCAATTTATCTAAACCGTAGCTCTTCTTAAAGGAATTGATAACGGGTAACATGGTATGTCCTTCAAATTTATTCCCTTCGAAAATATCATACGCTAAAGGATAGCCGTTTACGCTGACAAGCAAACCCAATACAATTTGGGGATGCTGATGTTTCCCATCTTTTGAAAACCCGGTTTTTCGCAAATCATCTTCATCATCAATTTCAAAATATAAAGTCGTGACATCATAGAAAACCATACTGATCTGATTATTCAAAATCCTCACTGTGTGCTCATAACTGATTTTTTGTACAGCTTCTTTTTGCGTCTTATTCAGCTTGTCCAAATATCGATAGATCCGGTCAACTGCCACATCAATGCCATGATACTTATTCAAAAAATCAATCGTCTTAAGCTTGCTTACGGGAAAACAAAGACGGGCAATAACGAGTTTTTTCAACAGATCATCATCAATTGTATGAAACCCAATCTCTTCATACAGCTTTCCAAGCAATTGCTCTGTACCACTAACATGTATCTGTTGGATACCATTTGCAAAGGATGTAAAAAGTTGATGCTCATTGTGAAAATCGAAGAACAGTTCCCCCTTTCTTTTACTTATCCACTCTTCGCCTTCCTTGACCAGAATCTCTATAATGGATGGATCAGAGGAATTCCCAATGGTCTTAACCACTTTGGAATTACCTGTACTTTTATCAATAATCTGTATACTGATGACACCACTTCTATTCTTCTTCCTGCGAACAAACATTCTCAAAAATAAGCCGGGACACCCAAAACCAAAAACACAATCCAGCATTTAAAGCCCTTTCAGAGACTTTTTTCTCCTAATTCTAAAAATCGCGGAAGTCAGGAAAAAAATTAGATTAGAATCAAGAAATGATAAAATAGCATTTGTTTTTTCAACGCCAGTTCCATTTTTTGTTCTAATATTAATTTTTGCAATTTTAGGCCGCTAAATCAAATTTCGCTATTCGGCTATGCGGCATGTCGAACAACAGATGAAATTGGTTCTCCGAACCAGTTCGTTTACTTAAATCCGAGTGATGTGTGCTCACAAATCTCCTGACTTCCGCGCTGGGACACCCAAAATTTCACAGGCCAAAAATATGGGTTAG
>CAYYQJ010000500.1:0-3040 GCA_964473775.1 uncultured Bacteroidales bacterium
CTACGGGATTGCTTATGATATTTAATGTGGTAATGATTTTTGCTACCATCAATTTCTTTTTGATAGGCTTTTTATTAATAAGCATATTGTTTATCGTGGTTTACAGTATTTATTTAAAATTCATGCAATAAGGTTTTTAATAGAAAACTTTAATTAAGTCACAAAAAAACTTCACCATATAAGTATTCCGTTGTTCTGCTATCAAACATCTGAATCAAAAGTATTATTGGAGTTTCTAAAAACTAAAATAATTAATTTTCAAATCCCGATATTCAAATAATTTTCTACATTTGTGGATTAATTTTTATACCATGGGATTTAATACGATTATTCAATTTTTAGTACCAAAAGAAACTAAATTTTTTACTCTTTTTGAAGGGGTTGCCGATAATGTTGAAAAGGGAGCTATACTGCTCAATAAGATGTTGTTGCTCATTGATAATGAAGAAGAAAAAATGAACCTTATTCATCAGATTAAGCAATGCGAAGAAAAAGGTGACGACCTCACTCACACCATTTTCGATGAACTAAACAAAACTTTTATTACCCCTTTCGACCGCGAAGATATTCAGCATCTGACATCTTCATTGGACGATGTGTTGGATTATATTAATTCGTGCGCAAAACGTATCGAATTGTATAAAATCTCCAAACTACCTATCAATACTATCGAAATCTCCGAATTATTGGTATTGGCAAGTCGCGAATTAAAAGTAGCAATTAAAGAATTGAGGAACTTAAAACATCCGCAATTAATTAAAAATGCTTGTATTCGCCTCAACGAAATAGAAAATCAGGTGGACGACCTTTATTATCATTCGGTTTCCGACCTTTTCGAAAATGAAAAAGATGCTATCGAACTGATTAAAAAAGACGCCATGCTGAAAACACTGGAAACCGCTACCGATAAGGCGGAGGATGTTTCGGATGTGTTGAAATCTATCATTGTTAAGGTAGCATAATTCACCAATATTATGTTGATTCTGGTTATTATTACCATAGTTGTTGCCTTTGCTTACGATTTTCTGAACGGCATGAACGATGCCGGAAATTCAATTGCCACTATTGTTGCTACCAATGTGTTATCTCCAAAACTGGCTGTGGTTTGGGCTGCTTTTTTTAATTTTATTGCTTTCCTGATATTAGGTACACATGTAGCCACTACTATAGGTAAGGGTGTTATTGTTCCTGATATTGTGAAAGGAGATGCTGTTTTTATTCTTTGTTCACTGTTGGGTGCAGGCACTTGGGTGTTGATTTGCGGATTAAACGGAATTCCAAATAGTGTTTCACATGCATTAATCGGAGGCATCATTGGCCCTGCACTTATCAAAGGAGGGTTTGGAGCCGTGTTTGGCTGGGGATTATTTAAGATTGTTATATTTATAGTTTTAGCTCCGGTTTTTGGTTTTGTTATCGGATATTTTTTTATGGTACTTACCTTATTGATATGGGGCAAAAAACCTCCGATTAAAATCGACAGATATTTTAGAGTGTTACAACTTGCTTCGTCGGCAGCCTTTAGTATTGGACATGGAGGAAACGATGCTCAGAAAACAATGGGTATAGTGTTGATGCTACTTATAGGAACAGGATATTTGCCGGCAGATGCCAATGTGCCTATATGGGTAATTTTATGTGCTCAAACCTGTATTTCGATGGGAACACTTTTTGGTGCATGGAAAATCATAAGAACTCTGGGTGCCGGGCTTACCAATCTGAAACCCATTGGGGGCTTTTGTGCCGAAACTGCCGGAGCTCTAACCCTGTTTGGTGTTACTTTGGCCGGAATTCCTGTGAGCACCACTCATACCATCACAGGTGCTATTATGGGCGTAGGTGTTACCAAACGTGCCAGTGCCGTGAAATGGAAACTGGCCGGAAATATTGTGATTGCATGGGTATTAACCATACCCAGCACCATCATCCTTTCAAGCATTCTGTATTTTTTGGTGAGATTATTCGTTTAAAATTCTTACCTTTACAGGTAAACTTTATATTTTATTTTCGTATAAGTTTATTATCATTAAAAATAATAAATGGACCAACTGATAAATATTTTTCCTAAAGAGTTGATTAATTTTGTTTTAATCACTCTTTTTTCATTACTGATAGGCCTTTCTCAACGTCGCCTTCATATTAAGGACGACGATTCTAAATTGTTTGGAACCGACCGTACTTTCACTTTTATCGGTTTGCTGGGTTTTATTTTATACATCATCGAACCCGAATACCAATATTTATATATGGGTGGTGGTATAGTGTTGTCGGTTTTTCTGGCCATCAATTATTATTTCAAGGTTTCTTTATATAAAGATTTCGGACTCACCACGGTTATTATCGCACTCATTACCTATTGTATGGCTCCTTTGGTGATAACCCAACCGGCCTGGATGTATATATTGGTGGTGGTAACGGTGTTGATTTTTACAGAACTTAAGGATACATTTACTTCGTTTTCGCAACGAATAGATAAACAGGAATTCATCACCCTGGCCAAGTTTCTTATTATAGCAGGCATTATTCTTCCGATTGTTCCCAATAAACCCATAGTTCCTTATCTCACACTCACTCCATATAAAGTATGGCTGGCGGTGGTGGTTATTTCGAGTATCTCTTATCTGAGTTATCTCTTAAAAAATTACATTTTCCCTAAATCGGGCATCATCATTTCGGGCATACTGGGCGGCATGTATAGCAGCACTGCCACCACAATTATTCTTGCCAAAAAAAGTAAAGAAAACTCTTCGCTGAAAAACAATTATGGTTCGGCTATTATATTGGCTACTGCCATGATGTATCTGCGAATCGGGATTCTGATGATGGTTTTTAATATCACCCTGTTCCGCTATAATTATGCTTTTTTCCTGATCATGTTTTTGCTTTCGCTGATGATTGGGGTGGGGGTGTATTTTTATCAGCATAAACAAGAAGAAGTGGCTGATATCAGTTTATTGAAGGATAGAAACCCGTTGGAGTTTAAAGTGGCTATGTTGTTTATGGTGTTGTTTGTGGCTTTTTCGTTTATCACTTTTTTTGC
>CAYYQJ010000501.1:0-3040 GCA_964473775.1 uncultured Bacteroidales bacterium
ACCATGTCCTTGTGAAAAGGTATAACCACCTGCAGAAAGATTTGTAGTCGCAAAATAACCGTTAGCACTACCACTCCATCCCCAGTTCATGTGTAAATTGTTGCTGGCATCATAACCATCACAAACCCATGCATGTCCGCTTCCGCCAGCTTCAAATCCTGAATAAATCATAGGATGACTGAGGTCGAGATTAGATTTAATTAAATTTGTCCAGGTAGTTTGTGTATATCCTCCCCAATCGTAAGTAGCATAAGTACAGGTGCTGTTGTATTTGAAATAATTTTTCAATGCTGCAGGACAATCAGAAGTTTGAGCTCCTGAACCATCGGCTGCATAACTCATGTTTACAGATTTTCCTGCATGATACGATAAAGTAGCCACAGCATCATTATAATTTCCTAAATCATCAAGCATATTGTCCCAGTTATAGGTAGTAGTTCCGAAGTTTATACCACCATGCGAGCCTTGTCCAGTTGCAGGATAACGATAATAATACATGATTTGTCCCATAGATGTTGCCACACAACCTACATAAGCTTTTCCATCGGGTCCACCTGTTGCAGCAGGGCAATATTGGTTATAATATTTATCCTGATTCCATAAAGAAGTACACAAAGGTGCCACTACTTTTGATTTGTTTATGTTCATATTATCAGCATTTCTGCTTGTATAATAATTCCATGAACCATTGATTTCGGCATTGGCCGAAATATTATTTGTGATAACATCAAGAATGGTTTTCTTGATTCCGCCAAGCCAGAGTTGAAAACTTTCGGGCAAAGCATCCGATTTAAAATCGGATTCATAAGAATAACCCAAAACCGGAGTTACATTATCATCTGCACTTACTATTACAAAACCTTTAGGATTGATACTGAAAACATAGTAAACAGGGATAGCATTATCGTATTCTGTGTAAACAGCAGAAACACTCATAGCCTTTTGCTCAAGCGGAATAAACTGGTTTACATGTTCATAATAATAAGCCAGCCCTATGTTTTGAGCGGTCTGGATTTCAACTTTTTTTGCCTGAATTGCAAAGGCAAACAGGAACAGAAAGGAAATGAGAAGAATTCTTTTCATAAAATGGCGTGTTTTTTTTTCCAAAATTAGTTATATTTTTGTAACCAATTACGAATGCTGATTTATATTTTTTTGATTAACTCTTATTTAACTAAAAGGCTCATCATTACAAAATAATTGACGATATTTGTCATCATCAATTTTAACTCTGATTTTATGAAAATACTGATTAAAAATATTAAAGAACTGATTTCTGTTGAATCAGTTACTAAAACACAAACCTTGAAAGTTTCGGGTGCAGAAATGTCGAAACTCTCAACAATTAAAAATGCCTGGTTGTTGATAGAAAATTTTAAGATTTCGGCCTTCGGAAAAATGAATGATAATAGTTTTTCTGAAATCGAAATCACAGCTAAGCACAAAATTATTGATGCTTCGGGCAAATTGGTATTTCCTTCCTTTTGCGATTCGCATACGCATTTGGTATATGCCGGAAGCCGCGAAATTGAATATGTGGATAAAATCAAAGGACTATCTTACGAAGAAATTGCCAAAAGGGGAGGGGGAATCCTCAATTCTGCTTTACTGTTGCATAAAACATCAGAAGAAGATTTAGTGCAACAGGCTTTGGGCCGACTGAACGAGATTAAAATGCTAGGCACTGGTGCGGTTGAAATCAAAAGCGGATACGGTCTTTCTACCGAAGATGAACTCAAAATGCTTAGGGTGATAAAGAAACTCAAAACCCTGACACCCATAACCATCAAAGCCACTTTTTTGGGCGCACATGCCTTTCCTTTGGAATATAAAAGCAAGCAGGACGATTATGTGGATTTAATCATTAATGAAATGATTCCTATGGTGGCATCCGAAGAATTGGCCGATTATATTGATGTGTTTTGCGATAAAGGATTTTTTACTGTCGAGCAAACCGAGCGAATATTGATGGCCGGCATGAAATATGGAATGCGTCCTAAAATTCATGCCAATGAACTGGCTTTTTCGGGAGGCATACAGGCCGGAGTTAAATACAATGCACTTTCGGTAGATCATCTCGAATTTACGGGAGATGAAGAAATTGAATGCCTGTTGAATTCTGAAACCATGCCTACTTTGCTTCCCGGTGCAGCCTTTTTTCTCGGCATGCCTTATGCTCCTGTACGCAAGATGATTCAGGTCGGTTTGCCTGTGGCTTTAGCCAGCGATTTCAATCCGGGCTCTTCGCCATCAGGCAATATGCAACTCATTCTTTCTATGGGATGTATCAAATATCGTATGTTGCCCGAAGAAGCCATTCATGCGGTAACTATCAACGGGGCTTATGCTATGGGTGTGTCCGACGAGCTGGGTTGTATTGCCGTGGGTAAAACCGCCAATATATTTATCACAAAACCCATTTCCGGCTATCAGTTTATGCCTTATGCTTACGGAAGCAATAAAGTGGAAACGGTTATCTTAAACGGAGAAATACAGAATTGCCCTTAATCATTCAGCAAAAGAATGTAAGCATCAATATTTTTGACACCACTGAGAAACATGCTTTGGCTGGGGTTTATTTTGCTTTGAAAGAATAAATCAAATCTTAAATAACCAAAAATTCCAAAGGAATGCTTTCAGGGCCAGCTTCGCCACGCGCATTTTGAAAACATGTGATGAGATATGCCTTAAGACCAAACTTGTCTGATTCAAAAACAATATCATACACAGCACTTCCAATTGATTCGAGAGGCTGATATTTATCGCTTGTCGGCTTTGCCGGATCGTCCATTTTTACAAAGGCTATCTTCCGTCCAATTTTTGACACATCTTCGGGCAGTTTTTATTCAAAAGTAGAAAATATTTTTTAATGTTGAGATATCTTCATTTAAAAAAAGTTTTTTATGCTCATTGATGGTCATTAGGTGGTTATTCATTGTGTTTAAACGTCCGTTGAGCATTGAACATTGTACATTGCATATTGAAATTTTGTCCATGCCTAAATAGCGTTGACCGTTTTTATTAAATTAGTACTGCTATT
>CAYYQJ010000502.1:0-3029 GCA_964473775.1 uncultured Bacteroidales bacterium
ATGTTTTAAACGGATTGATTTCAATTGCAAATTATCACTGTGATTAGTCACAAATTTTCTTCATTTTTTTATTTTTTATTTAAACTTTTGTTATTCATCTGGCTTTACAGTCAAACGCCGTTTATTAGAGTGGTTTCTGAACTCCACTGTAATATTATTTTTTTCTGTCAAGAATGACCGTCAAGAACTATCGTAATATTTCTATGGCGGCTCTCTTGTCTGTCTGTGCTGCTGTCTTTTTCTAAACTTGCCCATAACGATTTGGCGCTTCCTTTCGTTGGCAAATCAAAATATTATCAAGTTTGCCGTATCTTTCTGCCAATGAAAGGAAACGCGAGTTATAAGCCGTTTCACTTTGCTGTTTTTATTAATTTGCCTTCTTTCCACGTTTCTTTTTTTGTTACTAGTCCTGCAGATGAGTAATAGCTGAAAATTCCGTCTTCTTTATCATTTTTATAAGAACCCTCTCCAGCTATAGTACCATCTTTATTATACCATTTACAAGCACCATTAAATTCATCATTGATTGTTAGGTTTTCTCTTTTTATTTTGCCATTTTTAAAGTATTTCATATACTTACCGTGACTTTTCATTTTTTTAAAGGATGAATCAACATCATAATTTATGTATGGATCTGAGCCTAATGTGTCCTTTTTAGTCTTAAAAAAGGGATTTATTTTTAATGAATCAGCATCAAAATATAGATAACCTTCAATCTTAATATTCCCATTTTTAAAAAAATAAATTTCCTTATTAAACAATAACGTATCGTGCTTGTATTTTTCTATTAAAATCAGTTGCCCTTTCTCATTAAAAGTTTTGTTGGTTCCATGATAATGTCCATGTTCGAAAAAAGTACTATCCATAATTTTTCCGTTTTTATAATAATCTAAGTACTCTCCTTCAAGATTTCCATTTATTAAAGTGAATTTTAAACGAAGGTTGCCATTAGAATAATAATCCTTATAAAGAGCAGTATTACCACAAGTTGATTTTGCATATTCATTAAAAGGATTTTGAGAGAAGCAAAATGTAGTGGTAAAGGCAAATAATAATGCAAAAACTATTTTCATTGTTAGCTGTATGGTTTATTTTCTAAAATGGCTTATAACGTGGAGAGTATTGCCGTTAGTATTTTTTTTGCAGGAATTAAAGGCACTGCCCTTTCTGCCCGTACAAATGATTGAAAGAGCACTGAACTTTCTTACCCCACGTCCACCTGCAAAAAAAATATTACGGCAATGCTTGCGTTATCGTTTCGTGCTTTTTTTATTCTGGTTCTATTCCCAAAATTAACAAAGGAACTGGTGGGCTATTTCGACCTTGTCTCATCACATTATAAACTTCGCCTTCATAATAGGCAACACCGCTACTCATTTGAGCTTGCATTTTTTTAGTCGGAAGGATTTCAATTCCAAGATTAATTTTACCACCTGAATAAAAAAGCATATGTTTTACGAATAAGTCAAAAGCTACAAAAGCATACTTGCCAAACTGAACTTCTACGGCAATCTTGTCTTTTACAAAATCTGTTTGATTGTAACTATAAATTGGTTCTTTTTCTCCGTTCTCAATTAGAAATTCCTTTTGTTCTTTAGCTGACATTAACAAACTTTTCTCCATTAATTCACGGTCAAGAGTGATATAGTAATTGTATCTGCTTTCTTCCCATTTTCGTTTATAAAAAGCAACATTAAAGGCTTTATTTAAGTCAATAGGAGATAGCAAAGAATTACCGATTTTTCTTTTCTCTTTACTTATCTTTGTTCTAAGAGTTTCTGCGTCAATATTTGCAATGACATCTTTTATTTCTTTATAAAGATTATTGTGATGAACAATAAGATATTCCTCTCCGTTTAAATGAGAATATTTTTGTGCTATTTTCATATTTTATGGGTTATTCCGTTATAACTTCCGTTTACATTCTGCAATTCAAGTTGTGTCCATTCTATAGGTACTTGCGCTACTTTGTCCTTTTCAGATGGTATGTGAATAGGTTTGTTTATCGGTCTTATTTTTAATTTACCTTCGTTAAGTTCTTCTATTCTCTTTCTGGCAATATTGCAATATTCTTCTTCCTTTTCAATTCCAATAGCGTTCCGGTTATTTTTTATTGAACCTATCACCGTTGAACCCACTCCTGAAAATGGGTCAAGGACCCAACTGTTTTCGTTTGTCAATGCAAGAACACAGCGTTCTACTAACTCAATTGGAAACTGGCAAGGATGTCCTGTCTTTTCAGGATGATTTGATTTTACATTTGGGATGTTCCACATTGAAGTTTCCCAGTCATTGGCAATTATTTCCCAAATATCGCTGGGATTCTTTCCAAGAGGGTTGCCTGATGGTTGGCCTTTCTTCGCTCCTTTAAAATGTAATTTGCCTGGGTACTTTGAAGGAACACGGACATTATCAAGATTGAAAATATAATCATTGGTTTTACTGAACCACAGTATCGTTTCGTAGCGTCCGCTAAACCTGTTTGAAGCGTGTAGCCCGTGTCCAAAATGCCATATAATTCTGTTGCGAAGTTTGAGTCCGTGTTTTTTAAATATCTGGTAGTAATAAATGTCTAAAGGGAATATCTCGCCCTTGTCAACATAGTTACCAACTTGCCAACATAAATTTCCTTTGTCTGAAAGGGTTCTTACAAGCTCATTTATTATTCCTTCTTGTGATTCAAGGTATTTTTCAATACTTGTCTTTGTCTCATAAGATTTCCCAACATTATAAGGCGGTGAAGTTATTATTAGGTCAAATTTCTTGTCTTCTATCCCTTTCAGGATTTTTAAGCTATCTCCGTTTAAAATTTGATAGTCCGTGTCAGGACTGATATAATCAAATAATGGTTCATTAACTTTCATGTCAAATATGTTTTTGCAAAATTAGATATTGTCTGTCAATTTTATTTTAAAAGTCCGTACAAGTTATAAACAGTCTGTCTGTCTCAGGGTTTTTTTCTAAGCATGAACGATAACGGTTTGGCGCTTGGCGCAGTGGCGGATTTCGGAGCGTAAAACTGTCAATAC
>CAYYQJ010000503.1:0-3025 GCA_964473775.1 uncultured Bacteroidales bacterium
GACCTGATTCCGGTGATGCAACTTTATGATAGTTTGTTTTACGATTATCCTTATATGAACGAAAAATACGGTCACGCTCAGTTTAACTGGGGCGGCGGCATGGAGCATCAAACCATGACTTATCTGGTTGATTTTGGTTATGATTTGATGGCTCACGAGTTGGCTCATCAATGGTTTGGCGATAAAATTACCTGCAATAGCTGGCACGAGATATGGATAAACGAAAGTTTTGCCACCTTTGTAAACGGCTTGTGTTATAAATTTCTGAATACTCCTGCATCTTGGCGCAACTGGAAATACAACACCATACAATCCATCATTTCGGCTCCCGATGGGTCGGTTTGGTGCGATGATACTACCAGTGTGAACAGAATATTCGATGGTCGTCTTTCTTATAACAAAGGCGCTATGGTGTTGAATATGCTCAGATGGAAAACCGGCGATTCGGCCTTTTTTGCCGGCATGAAAAGCTATATCACCGACCCGCAACTTGCTTATAAATTCGCCGGAACCCAACAGTTCAAGGCTCATATAGAAACGGCTTCGGGATTAAATCTTACCAGTTTCTTTAACGAATGGATTTATAATCAAGGCTACCCTATTTATACTTTATACAGCAATTTTAATGCTGACAGTTCGGTAAATCTAACCTTTTCGCAGCAGCCATCGCATTCATCGGTTAGCTTTTTCGAATTGCCTGTTCAGATTAAATTTACCAACGGAGTAAAAGATACCTTAATGGTTTTCGACAATACGGTGAACAATCAAACGTTTTCGTTTCATCTGAATTTTAAACCAACCACCTTGTTTTTCGATCCGGAATACGAACTCATAGCGGTGTTGGATACCAATTTCATTACTTTTAATGTGAATCACCCGAAGGTTAACCCTTTCAAAATTTCGCCCAATCCGGTAGTTGATTTTCTTACTTTGGAAAACTCAGATATCTTTATTAAAACCATTGATGTGTATGATATTCGCGGCAGAAAACAAAAAGAGATTACCATAAACAATAGTTTGAAGCGCGAAACCATCGACCTGACAGAACTGAAATCCGGAACCTACATTATTAAGATTAACACTGCCGACGACAATTATATGCAGAAGGTGGTTAAACTGTAGTTGTTTGGAAATATTGTCATTCTTTGCTCCTTTGTGAAACTTTGTGGTTCTTTGAGTAACTTAGTGTAAAGCTATTTCACAAAGTGGCACAAAGATGGCACAAAGTTGCACAAAGATTGCCTGCCAACAATCTTCAACAATTTAACCATAAAGCCATAAAACCATTTAACAAAAAACTTCCAATCTCATGAAAAAACTGTTCTTTACAACATTTCTTATCCTTATTGCTTTCAGCATTTACTCGCAAAACAACAACTCCAAATATCTGGGCAACTGGTTGGGTGCTTTGGATGTGTATGGCAAAAAGCTTCGTATCGGTTTGTCGGTTTCCGATTCGGCGGGCATAATGGTGGCATTTCTGATGAGTCCCGACCAGGGTGTGATGAATATTATGGTGGATAAAATTACTGTTAACGGCGATTCGCTGGAAGTAAAATCAAAAAATATTGGTTCTACTTTTAAAGGGAAATTAAATACAGATGGCGATACTCTTAAGGGTTTCTGGATGCAAAGAGGCAAACTACCTATTGCTTTAAAGCATGTTGACAAACTGCCTCAACTCATCCGCCCTCAGGACCCCAAAAAACCCTATCCTTATCAGGAAGAAGAAGTAAGTTTTACGGATGCCCAAACCGGAATCACTTTTGCCGGAACGCTTACCATTCCCGAAGGGCAAAAAATATTTCCTGCGGTGATTCTGGTTACAGGTTCTGGTCCGCAAACCCGCGACGAGGAATTGTTGGGACACAAACCTTTTCTGATAATTGCCGATTATCTTACCCGCAATGGCATTGCCGTGTTGCGCTACGACGACCGTGGCGTTGGCAAATCAAAAGGCGTGTTTTCTACAGGCACTACTGCCGATTTTGCTCAGGATGCCGAAGCTGCTTTTATGTTTCTGAAGGCTGATAAGCGCATCGATGCAAAAAAAGTGGGCATTATTGGTCATAGCGAAGGCGGAATGATTGCGCCCATGATAGCCGCCCGCAACAAAGAAGTAGCATTTATTGTGATGCTTGCCGGCCCGGGATTGAAAGGACAGGATATTCTTTTGCAACAATCCATTCTTATTGCCAAAGCCGATACCACTTCCGACGAAGAGATTAAAACCAATACAGCCCTCAACAAACAGATGTATGCCATAGCCATTAAAGAAAAAGATGATAAAAAAGCGGCCGAAAAAATGAGGCTGTTGATAGAAGATTACTGGAAAACCATGAAACCCGAAACCATCAAAAAATATGGTTTGGATAAAAAGGCATTGATACAATCTGTTTATCAGATTCTCACTCCCTGGTTCCGCTATTTCCTGCAATCCGACCCTGCCAAATATCTGGTTAAGGTAAAATGCCCCGTATTGGCTGTAAACGGCAGCAAAGATTTGCAGGCGCCACCCATACAGGATTTGGAAGCCATAAAAAAATATCTAACCAAAGCCGGAAACAAAAACTTTACCACCAAAGAATTCGAAGGGCTGAATCATTTGTTTCAACATGCCACCACAGGCTCGCCATCAGAATATATGGATATCGAAGAAACCTTCGCCCCCGAAGTGTTGGATTATATGGGGAAATGGATAAAAGAGGTGACGAAGTAGGAGGGGGTTGGAAGATGGAAGGTGGAAGACGGAAGATGGAAGTTGGAAGACCGAAGTTGAAAGACGGAAGACAAGCTGCCATAGACTATAATAAACTCATTCGGCTTGTCTGGTTTTGTTATATTATTATAAATTAATGTTTTAATCATTGAGCTCAGAGCTTATTTACCCTCAAAAACTTCATTGGCCTATTGAGCTGCGAGCTCAAACCCCTCATGAAACTTCTTTGGCCTATTGAGCTCCGGGCTCAAACCCCTCATGAAACTTCTTTGGCCTATTGAGCCCGGAGCTCAAACCCCTCATGAA
>CAYYQJ010000504.1:0-3019 GCA_964473775.1 uncultured Bacteroidales bacterium
AAAAAAAAAACCTATCAATTTTTAAAATTATTAGTCATGGAAGAAGAATGGATTTATTTAATCAACGCAATTCTCAACACTACTGAAAATAGTTTTGTAAAGGGAGTGCAAATCAGCAAAGTTCACTATAATGCTTTAGTAGCGGGTATTCTGATACCCTTTATATTGGCTTTGAAAAATACTTACGAGCCTATCCACCTCAATTACCTTGCAAAATATGATGCATGGATTTCGCAGGGTGGCATACAAGGTGGCGAAACTCTTTCGTTGCGTCAGTTGCTGCGTTTGCTCAGCAATACAAAAATTAAGAAATGGGACGTGGCCATTCAAAATATTTATCCCAATGATACAGCACGATATAAAGCTTTGTTGCCTCATTTTCGTATTCCATTCCAAACTGGAAAACAAAATGATAAAATCGCAGCCGTAAATGCATTGAAATTAGCAATTGGCGCGGATGCCGATTTAAGCGATGTTAAGGATGATGTGATTTTAACTCATGGTTTATTGGTTGATGCACAAAACAGTCAGCAAGTCAATATCTCGCAAACATCTGTTTTTAGTCAGCAGTTGGAAATTGCCCGCGTTGCAATGGCAACAGCACAATATAGTAATTTGGGAATGTTTATGCATCAATATGCATCAAACCCAAGTCAAATAGCTTCTTATTTCGACATAAAAAATATTCGTCGTCATCATCAGGTTGTATTTTCGGGCAGCGAATTGAAATCCTTGATTGCCTATTGCATTTGCAAACATACTTTCGGCAAAGACGATGAAGTAAGAATAACCAATTTTGGTCTTAAACCATTGAAATTTTATTTGGTAGAACTGAAGGGCAACAGAATCTCCGAACTTTTTTATTTATCAGAATCCGGCACATCAAGAGTTATTAAAGCTACTGAAATGGGCGATTTAAGCGATAAATTCGTGATGGTTTATAACCCAAGCGAAGATGTTGTTGGAGAATGGGAATTTGAATTACTTTAATTGAGTTTTTGAAATATTGAAAAGCCTGCCTTTAATTGAGGGTGGGCTTTTTTTATGGGGTTATTGAAGGTTGAGATTTTTTTGTAAATAAAGTGGCTGCTATTGAAAAATAATGTAATTTTGAAAATTAGTTAAATAAGAGAATAGAAAACAACAGTTTATTAGCGTTATCGCGATAAATAAGGTAAAGTAAAATGAAAATAACGGCATCAATATTATTACTGATTTATTATTTATCAGGTACTTTGTTGTTGCCTATGGGTAATTTCTCGGCAATGCTGGATTTGCCTGAAATGTATAGTCATTGCAAATCTACTGAGGATAAAGACATGACGGTTGTAGATTTTATAACCGACCATCTAGTTAATATTGATTGCATTCTAGATAAACATGATAACGGTGATGAACAAAAACCACATACACCAATTCCGTTAAATCACACCCAGATACAAGTGGTTTTTACTGCACAACAGTTTATTGTTTCGCTCCTAAAACCATGTATTATTGAAAATGAATACCCTGTTTTTATTGATAATTTTTATCTCTCAGGATATATTCCTGAAATTTTTCATCCTCCTATTGTTTAATTTCTTTTCAGAAATTTAGACACAAACAGTATTTGTGCAAAACAAAATTATTAAACAAGAAATTTCAAAATAATGAAAAAAATATTTGTATTGCTAGTTGTTGTAGCAATGATGAGCATTTCGGCTTTCGCTCAAAAAATATCAGCCGATAAAGTTCCTGAAGCAGTTAAATCAGCATTCAAGGCAAAATTTCCAACCGCAACCAAAGTAAATTGGGGAATGGAAAATACAACTGAATTTGAAGCAGAGTTTAAACTCGATGGCGAAGAACTATCTGCTAACTTCGACAACACTGGAAAATGGCTTGAAACCGAAACCGAAATAAAAGTTACGGATTTACCTTACGAAATTAAGACGGCTCTGGCAAAAGATTTTGATGGTTACCAAATTAAGGAAGCAAGCAAAATTGAAAGCGCGAAAGAAGGAACATGTTATGAAGCCGAAATAAAAAAGGGCGGCGAAACATTTGATGTGCTATACACAGCCAAAGGCAAAATGTTGAGTAAGACTAAAGAGGAAAAAGAAAAAGATGAGAAAAAGGATTAAATAAATAACAAAAAAAGCGTCTTACCTCGGACGCTTTTTTTATTAAATAACCCCTGTTCGGCTAAAGTTCAACCTCGGTTGTGCTTTGGTTGTCGGGGTTTTTATTTTGCTTCTTCTTCTTTATTATCTCTTGTTCAACCCTAAATAGAAATACCCTTCCAAAACAACCTTCTAATCATTAAACCATCCATTCCCACCCCGAATGCTTACCTCTTTCTAATTTTACAAACTGGTTTTACAACTATTCCGAATAAATTATTTATTAAAAAAATAAAGAATAAAGGTAAAATTGGTTATATTTGCTCGATTTTTTAAACACACCAATTAATAATAAAAGAAAATTCTATGAAAAAATTGATTTTTACTCTTTTTGCATTAGGGCTTTTTATGACAAGCTCTTTTGCACAGGTTGCTACCTATACGTTTAGTATGGCAACCAACACTTACGACACCTTGGTCGGTGGAAAGGTTTTAGGTTCAGCAACCACTGCAACCGGAACTTATTTTGTCGATTCAACTGCTTCTGCGGGAGGTGCAACAACCACCGGAATTGGTTTGCCGATAGGTTTTAATTTTACCTACAATGGTACAATTTTTAACCTGTTTGGAGTAAATGCAAACGGTTTTATTGGTTTTGGACAATCTGCCTTGGCTCCAAACTCAGTAAACCTGCAAACCACAACGATTACTACGCCTATCAGCTCAGCGTCAACAGCCGCTGCAACACTGCAAAACAGAGTAGTTGCTTTGGGTAGAGGTTTGGTTGCTCAGGCAACATCTAAATTAAGTTATGCAACTTTAGGCACCGCACCCAACCGTATGTTGGTGGTGGAATGGAGAAATTTTAAAAGAACTACCGGTGGGGCTGTTGATACTTTAAACTTTCAGATTCGTCT
>CAYYQJ010000505.1:0-3018 GCA_964473775.1 uncultured Bacteroidales bacterium
GCCTGAGCTATCTAAAGAAACTGAACATTCGTGTCCACGAATGTGAACATGAATTTTAATATCAGGATTGTCGAGCGCTACAGAAGGACGTTTGCCATATTTATTCCTGAAAAAATCAACAATAGCATCTTTGCAATACATAGAAACATAATGCGAATTGCTAAAAATAGCATCTGACATCACTGTATCCACGGTGAGTGTTTTGTCAGGCATAAAATGTTCATCCCATGGATAATGTGTTATTTTGTCAAAAAACTGTTCTTTATCTCTAAACTTGAAATCGAGAACAGGCATCAGAATATGCAATGCGGTTCTGCAGGTATAATTTGCTCTATACATAACTTCAAAATCGCCATTAAATGAAACGGCTCTGTTAAGCATTATAATATCTGTGGCATTTGCATTTGCCAGTTCTTCAGCCAGTATCGCCTCCAAACCAAACTGTGTTTTGGCTATAAATGATCTATTTTCCGTCACTTGTTTTTTTAGCAAAGATACTTTTTTAAGATCAAAGTGAGAGTAAAAGTTATCAGGAATTTATAAAAACTTGTTGTAAGGGTATTTAGAAATGTCACTCAGGCTTTAAGCGCCATTCATAAATGAGTGAGTTCGGATATCCATAATTAACCATTTCGAGCCAAAGTTCTTTATTTTTTAATTTTATGATATCCCAAAGTTGATAAATCATATCACCGTTATTTCCAGTTGGCAGGCCAAGTAATAGTTGTTCCTTATCTTGTCTGAAAGCCCATGTCCCTTTCAGGTCAGTCTTTATGTTGGTAACGGCATTGTTATCATGATAGTAATATGTTCCATCATCAGTAAATTCCGCTCTTCTGTTTGTGTCTGTAACAGATGTATCTGTATATTTGTTAATCAACCATTTTTCAGTAATCCATTTTCCTACTACCCGGTTCTTTTTACTTCTAAAGCTGATGGCCGGACCGTAATCATATTTTTGACAGCCTGACAATGTGATTAAAAGAATGAAAACGAAAATTAATAGAAATTTGAGTTTGTTCATGAATGGAGTGAGATTTTGATAATGAAATATGATTTAAATTGTGATTTTATAATGGGGTTTATTTGATTATTCTGATGCAAGATGCCAATCAATACATAGACCGGGACTGATATTTTCGAGCCATATTTCTTTGTAAGCTAAACGTTTGATGTCCCATACTTTATACTCCATTCCATTCAAAGGGTCCTGAAGACCCAGCACCAGTTGCTCCCTATCGTGGCGAAATTGCCATGTACCCGTAAAGTTTGAACTTGTGTCAGTTGTGGTATCTGTAAAGCTATAATAATAGGTTCCGTCTTTTGCAAAGCCGAATTGATGCTGAAATTTAAGTTGTGAATTGATTTCAACATTGTTTTCTATCCATTTTTCCATTTTCCAATAACCAAACAAACGGCTGATTTTACTTCTGAAACTTATTGAAGGCCCATCATCATATTTTTTGCAGCTACTGACTAATATTGAGCCTAATAGGAGTAGAGAGAATATTAAATTGAATCTTGTATTTTTCAAATTCATAATAGTTTTGTGATTGTAAAAATACTCATTTTATCCAATAACCTTCAAAATGACCTTTAAATTTTGTTTTTGGATTTTTAAATTTAGGTGCTAAATTGCTGAAAAAGTAAAATATAGTTTTTTTGGTCTGAATTTGAGAAAAAAATCCTGCTAAAAGTTGTAAAATTGTAGAGTTTTTCAACAGTTTTATAATTGGTTGTCAAAGTGTAATTTAATTCAATATTTGAAATAAAGTGTTGAATTTCTCTACAATTCGCCTATTGAATTGATGAATGATAATTTGTTTATAGTTTTGGATTACCGTTATTTATGAGAATTATTGTAATTGGCATTAAAATTGTCCTATAAATAGGGTATTCACTTAAAAACTTAAAGACATGATAGTTCTAATTGTTTTAGCATTTATTTTATTAAGCATAAGCATAGATGCAATTGTTAAATTTGTAAGAAACACAAAAATCAAATCTCAGGTTGTTTCAGAAAATAAAGTCAAAGTATTTAATGTAGCGGGATTGACAATTCCTAGCGGAATCTATTTCGACAAAACTCACACCTGGGCTTTTATGGAAAAAAGCGGAATCGTGAAAATCGGAATAGATGATTTTTTATATCACACTACCGGTCCGATTAGCCGTATAAAAATGAAACAACCTGGTGAACAAATCAGAAAAGGCGAACCTGCTCTCGTATTAATTCAGAATGGGAAACAACTGACCATTAATTCTCCTGTCTCAGGAACCATTAAGTTTAAAAACATGAACCTTTTGGAAGAAAGTTCCTTGTCTAATTACTCTCCTGTTCATGAAGGATGGATATATGCAATAGAACCTTCCAACTGGTTAAGAGAGTCACAGTTTTTATTTATGGCCGAGAAATATAAAGAATGGCTGAAGGATGAATTCACTAGATTAAAGGATTTTATTGCTTTTAATAAACAAACCCGTAATAATGAATTTGCTCATTTAATATTACAGGATGGTGGCGAACTTACAGACAATGTTTTGGCCGAATTTGGACCAGATGTTTGGGAAGAATTTCAAATTAAATTTATAAATACATCAAAGTAATAATTTTACTTACTCTTTATTTATCGGGGACCTTATTGTTGTGTAATAAGTGTCTCATTAACAGGTGCCGGAATTAATGCCTTTAATCTCTTTTTCATTCTCATTTGATGCACTGCCTAAAGTCTTGAACACCTAATATCTTCCAGATGATTTGTCACTGATTTGAATTGACCACGTTCCGGACCGATTTTTTAATTCCCTAATAAACATGTTTTTATATTTTTGCAACACCCAAAGATACAAAATGTCCTTTTATAATCAGGCATTTAGAATGGTGTTGCAAAAAAGTGCGTAAAACAGGTAAGATATATATATAAAATATAGATAAAATGCGTTGTATTATTTGTTATTTACCATGGTTATGTTTAATGATATTGTAGAATTTATTACTTTTGTGGCAAAATAACGTAA
>CAYYQJ010000506.1:0-3017 GCA_964473775.1 uncultured Bacteroidales bacterium
ATCGAAAATGTTCCAAACTTTACCGGTATCAGAATTCACGCCGGAATTGACCAGACCTGGACTGAAGGATGCGTCCTGATCAGTCGTAAGCTCGAAAATGGAAAGCTGGTTCTGGATCGCGAAGCTGAAACCGAACTCAAGGACATTATCAAGAATGCCCTGGACTATGGAAACCCTGTTACTATCAATGTTACCAACTACCAACGTCGCACACTCATTGCATTTGGTGTGCTTGTCATTGCCCTGGTTGTCGCTTATTTCCTTTTCACTTTCTTCTTATAGCGAAACCATGATTAAAAACATCATCATTATTGTCCTGGTACTTGCACTGATCACAATGTTTGTATTCTATATACTAAAGAAAAAGGCTATCGACCTTAACCCGTATAATCCCAATGATTCTACCCTGTTAGGTAAGCTTCAAATGAAATATCGCTTCACTTCAGATAAAGATGGTATTCTTTATTTCACTGATGGAACCACCTCTAAAGATTACTGATTATGACATCAAAAAACTACCATACCATCATTTCTGATCACGTATTTCGTGGTAAAACTTCAGGCAAGTCTAACGATATTGCACGTATTATATATGGTGCGAAATTTTTCAATAACGAAACATCCTTAAAAGTTCTGATTCGCATTGCTGCTAATGACATTGATCCTCGTGGACTGGATGCGATTGTTCCTATCAATACCCGTGATTCCCACTTTAATATTCCTTTTCGAATTGCTGAAAAGGCTGCTAAAAAACTTAATTTAAAATGCATTGATGCGCTATACAAAGAAAACACACAGGCTCGCGGTATTCGTGGCCTTAATGTCATTTTGCTTGATGATGTCATCTATACCGGTACTACTATGCGTAAGGCCGTTAAAGCATGCAAAAAAGCAGGTGCTAAATCCGTTCGGTTTTTCGCTATCTGCCATTCAAAATCATTCACACCTTAAAAAAAATAAAATGTTACTCTACGAAGACAAAATCAAAGAAAATCGCCCCGAATTCGTGGCAAAAGTAAAACAAATCAGTACCGCTCTTAATATAGAACCTGACTGGCTTCAGGTCATCATGTACCATGAATCCCGTTTTAATCACAGGGTCATTAATTCAATTGGGGCTGTCGGTTTGATTCAAATCATGCCTGACACTGCACGTGGATTAGGTACAACAAACCAGGCTTTGGCTGCCATGTCTAATGTTCAACAATTAGACTATGTTTATCAGTATTTTAAACCTGCCAAAGGCAAATTCAAAACCTTTGAAGATTTGTTTCTTTACAACTTCTTTCCTATTGCTGTGGGTAAACCTGATGATTGGGTTTTAAGAAGCTCCCATTTGAGTGCTGAGGCTGTGGCTAAATCAAATAAGCCTTTCGACCTGAACAATGATAATCAAATCACAGTAGGGGAGTGGAAGCAGTACCTGAGAAACTTCCTTAAGAAGAATAATATAATCATACCTCAAAAAAAAAACTAATGCGTAACCTCAGAATCGCAGCCGGTATCATGCTGCTTATCGTCGTGCTAATCAATATTTACATTGCAGTAAAATCATAACTTCGGACTTCCGGCTTCGGTCTTCCGACTTTAATCACAAATCATTAATCACAAATTTTAAAACAAATCGTATGTCAGACAGTTTATTAGAGTCCTTACTCAAAGATTTACTTCTTAATCAACAGCTTGCCAATGCTGCCAACATAGATGCTATTTTTATGCATCGTTCATTTTCCTTACTTCAAGTTGAATCTGTCGATGATGTATTTACTGTTCGTGTTTCTGATTTCTATAATTGTTCAAATGTCGCCCATGCATTTTATGTTGATGAAAGCGGAAACAACATTGAATGTGTTATTAGTGTTGAAAGTAAACATTCTTTATTAGTGTTTCTTCCTTATAAACCGACTTCTGGATTCGATATTAATTTTATTCGTAATTCACATTTCCCCCTTGATATTCCGGTTTCGATTATTTCTACTAATCGACCTTTTAACGGCAATGCAGCTTGTATGTTTTATATTGACAACGCCTTGTCTGATGATACTATTTCTTTATTTATTAATGATGAATGGCAGAATGTTGCTTTTGAAGACTTAAATGTGCCTAATGATTTATTTGGTATTACAAACGTATGCTCAGGGACTGTTTTTCTTAAAATAGAAAGAAATGGCTATAATACCTTATTACGTGAAATTAATTATTCTATTACTCAATTAGATGTTGTATTTACTGCTGTTGGTGCTGAGTTTAAATTTGATGGTCAAGTGCATACTCTTGATGTTACATTTGAACCGAATATTCTTGATTCTGGTTTCGAGGTTTCTGGCATTCAAGGTATTCCTGCAATGATAGATATAGGTTCATATATGAGTTACCTTTATGGTGGAGTAATTACTTATGGAAATAAAGAGAATGTGGTAACTTCAAATTTCAATATTACTTATGTTGATAACGCACTAAATATTACTTAACTCTCATGAAGTCAAATTTTAAAAAAATCAATATTAAAGACATTGGTAAAGGCTTTATTTTAGCCTTTATCACTGCCTTTGTTTCAACCACTACAAGTCTGGTCTCTACATTAATTTCTACTGGTATATTTGATTTATCCTGGAGCGTTTTTAAACCCGGGATAATCGCTGCTGTTTTGGCTGGAGCTAGCTACCTGGTGAAAAATTTCTTTACCAATTCAAAAGACCAGTTTGCCAAGGCTGAGCCAACTCAAACACCTCGCAATTGATTAAATTCCCGTTAAATTTTCAAGCTTCAGATCCTGATCCGGGACTGAGCCGCACCAAGGAACCCGTTAAAAACTCATATCGCTGCGGGCTTCCGGAAACAATTTTAACGGGTTTATCTGTTCTTAACTTCGGACTTCCGACTTCGGTCTTCCATCTTTAATCATTATTCTAAACACCAATCATGCTTATGCTAATCAGCCAACTCCTGAATTACCTATATTCAAAACCCTTTGCAGGTTTTATCACATCCATCACTGGTTGGTTCCTGGGCAGCGT
>CAYYQJ010000507.1:0-3012 GCA_964473775.1 uncultured Bacteroidales bacterium
ACACGGCTCTGAACACTCTTTCCCTACACGACGCTCTTCCGATCTACCGGAAATAAATCGACCACTATGGCCATATTAATCATTGCCTGGAAAACCAAAATATAACTAATTCCCAGCCCAAGTAAAACCCCAAAAGTTTTTTCGCATTTTGTGGCTATCCTAATTCCACGATACAAAAGGAACAAGTATAGAAATATGATAACAATGCCCCCAATAATTCCATATTCTTCTATAATAATGGCATAAATAAAATCGGAGTAGGCCTGAGGCAGCATATTGCGTTGAGTACTATTCCCTGGAAATTTTCCAAAAACTCCACCAGTAGCAACAGCAATCTTTGATTGATTAATCTGATACACTTCGTCAGGATTTTGATCAGAAGACTTTCCGAAGAAAGTTTCTATTCGGTTTGCCCAAGTTCCAAGTCTCCCCTTTTTAGGAGAATTCATAAGAATTAAAATCAAAATACTCCCAGCTAATATCATCACACCTAAAAGATATAAAATATATTTTGTACTCACCCTTCCTACAAACATAAGAATTAAGCAAGTTGCAAATAATATAGCTGCGGTCGAAAAGTTGGCAAACATGATGAGTAAACAAATAATAATAACAGGAGTCATTATTGGTCTGAATCCGGATTTAAAGTTTTTGATTTGTTCCTGTCTTTGGGAAATGATTTTCGCCAAATATATAATTAAGGCAAGTTTTGCAAAATCTGAAGTCTGAAAGTTAACATTAATTACCGGCAAGGTAAGCCATCTGTTTGCTTCATTAATATTGGAACCAAAAAAGAGGGTATAACCCAATAAACAAATTGCTGCAAATATGGCAATAAATGAGAATTTCGCATAAAGAGTATATCTAACCTGATGAGCCAGATACATAAGTACCAACCCCATTACTAGAATAAATAAGTGTTTTATGAGATAATATTCTGTATTACCTCCTTTATTTCTGTAGGCCAGAGTTCCAGTTGAACTGTATACAGCTAAAACAGAAAACACGGACAGTATAAAAACTACTGCCCATATAACTCTATCTCCTTTTAGGTTTTGTAAAAACTTTCGCATTGAATATTTTATAAATCGTAAACAGCCCTTTTAAACTGCATTCCCCTATCTTCGAAATTATTGAAAATATCGAAACTTGCACATGCAGGAGATAAAAGTACAACATCTCCCTTTTTTCCAAGGTAGTAGGCAGTTTCTACAGCATTTTTTGCGGTGGAGGTTTCCTTAATGACAGGAACAATATCGGAAAAATCATCCAGAATTTTAGAATTATCTAATCCCAAACATACTATGGCTTTTACCTTATTCTTTACTAACGTTTTAAGACTGGAATAATCATTTCCTTTATCCAGACCACCTACAATCCATATAACCGGTTGTGTCATACTTTCCAATGCAAACCATGTTGAATTTACATTGGTAGCTTTTGAATCGTTAATAAATTCAATGCCGTGAACTTTGGTAACAAATTCAAGACGATGTTCTACTCCCTGAAACTCACACATGCTTTCTTTAATGATTTCTTTTCGAATATCAAGAATCCGGGTAATAATACCGGCCGCCATGGAGTTATAGAGATTATGTCTACCTTGTAATGTTAAGTTATCTAATGTCATTTTAAAATCGTTTGAATTTATATTAATATTTAGTGTTTTATTATCCGAGTACGCTCTGTCGCCCTTTTCAAGGGTATTACTTGAAAAGGGAATTATTTTTGAAGAGATTTTCCTTTTTGCCAGTTCATTTGTTGTAACAACATCATCTGCACAATAAATTAGAAAATCATTTGCTGTTTGATTCTGAGTAATTTTGAACTTTGAATTCACATAGTTCTGAAAGATGTAGTCATATCTGTCCAGATGATCAGGAGTGATGTTTGTAATAACAGCAATATCTGCTTTAAACTTCTCCATGTAGTCCAACTGAAAGCTGCTAATTTCAAGAACATAATATTCAAAATCGTTTTCAGCAACCTGCAATGCAAAACTTTTTCCCATGTTGCCTCCAATACCTACATTCATACCAGCTTTCTTCATAATATGGTATGTAAGCATTGTGGTGGTTGTTTTTCCATTGCTACCTGTGATGCAAATCATTTTCGCATTGGTGTATCTTGAAGCAAATTCAATATCTGATATCAGTGGAATGTTTTTTTGCCTGCATTTCTGCAGGATTGAAACCTTATCTGGAATGCCTGGGCTTTTAATAATTTCATCAGCATTCAAACACAAATTTTCATTGTGTTTTCCTTCTTCAAAAGCAATATCATTATATTTAAGAACGTCTTTATACTTTTGATTTATTGTTCCGGAATCCGAAACAAAAACTTCAAATCCTTTTTTCTTTGCCAAAATAGCAGCACCAATCCCTGACTCACCAGCTCCCAATATGACAATTCTTTTGCTCATTTCAATTTATTGTTATCTTATTTTTAATGTAATAACAGATAGAATTGCCAATAAAATCCCAACAATAATAAATCTTATTACTATTTTGGATTCATGATAACCTACTTTTTGATAATGGTGATGTAGGGGAGACATTTTTAAGATTCTTTTTCCTTCTCCAAATTTCCGTTTCGTATATTTAAAATATGAAACCTGCATTATAACTGATAAACTTTGAATCAGAAATATTCCACAAAACAAGGGTATCAAAAGCTCTTTACGAATAATTATTGCAAAAACGGCGATGATACCACCTATTGAAAGACTTCCTGTGTCGCCCATGAAAATTTGTGCGGGATATGAATTATACCATAGGAATCCTATGCATGCACCGACAAAAGCACTAATAAAGATAACAAGTTCACCTGTATTAGGAATGTACATGATATTCAAGTAATCCGCATAGAACATACTACCTGAAACATATGCAAAAACCGCTAGTGTAATTCCAATAACCGCAGAAGTCCCTGTGGCCAGTCCATCCAGCCCATCGGTAAGATTAGCTAGATCGGAAGAGCACACGTCTGAACTCCAGTCACCTGAAGCTATCT
>CAYYQJ010000508.1:0-3009 GCA_964473775.1 uncultured Bacteroidales bacterium
AGATAGCTTCAGGTGACTGGAGTTCAGACGTGTGCTCTTCCGATCTCAACCATGAAATCTTCAATTCATTAAGAAACATAGGCCTTACTGATTTCGATTTGATGGCATACGAAGCCTTGGCCCTCAACAAATCAACCTCACCAAGATAATGGTATGATTGAATCAAATCAGGAATAAAAGGTCTTAAGAAGTCAGTAAACTGTTTAAGTATTTTGATGATTTCTTTTCTTTCGGCAGTTTCCAGCTCGCGCAAGGCATTGTTCAACTCAAATATTTCCGAAGGTTCAATAAAAACCGTCTGTCCGCTCGACGATTCATCATGTATAAACCCCTTCACCTTTCTTTTGCTTGCTGCCGCAACAGGAATCACACAACGACCATTACGCATGGTAATTTCCACATCTTCATTAATAACACCTTCGCGCTTCAATCCCTGAAATATCTGTCGGATACGTTTTTCTATCAATCCTTCCGTCGATTTCATTTCAACCCGAATTTTCTTCAGTGCATCCGATGCCGTATCTTTTATAATGCCGTTATCATCCAGAATCCGGTCAATCGATTTCTTTACATCAGGATGCGTAACAATATTCTTTGTTTCACGAAACAAATTCGGATAAGTATCCTGCTCTTCATAAAAATAGTCGATGATTTCGCAAATGGTAAAATAAGAAAGGCGCAATTCTCCAAGAACTTCAATTTCAATATAAGTGCCTTCCGTACCTACTCTCTGCAATTCAGGGATGAGATTATAATAATCCTGCGACGGAAACTGTTTCCCGTATTGCAAAAGTTTATGAAACTCATCCGTTAAATTAAGCTGATGTTCAATTTTTTTAAAGGAAGTAGAAAAGCTGATGTTTTCGGCTTTTGCTGCACCAATTTCGCTCAGGCATAAATCTTTTACCTGCGAAATTATTTTATCAAATCCTGTTTTTTTATGGAAGCTTTCCGGATAAATCACCTTTGGGTTTTACTTTAGTTTATGATAGATTTCGTAATAAGCGGCAACGCCAGTTTCTAACGAATATTTTGTTTTTGCAATACTTTTATACCTCTCAGGATTTTGTTCCATCAAAGCCGGAATGTGTTTAACGGCTTCATGATAACTGGCTTCATCCTGATTTCTTACAATAATTCCAATATTATTTTCTTCCACCAAGCTATCTATATCGCCCACCCCCGAATTGCTTATAAAAGGGATTCCCATAGCCATCAGCTCTCCCATTTTTGTGGGCGACGACGCTTTCTTGGAATAGGCAGGTTTTATAAAAAACAATGAAATGTTGCTTAAAGATAAATAGTAAGGCATCTCAGCCCTTTCGGCCTTGCAGATAATAATTTTTTTGTTGTCAATATTTTTCTGTTTACAAATCGCATGTATGCCTTCCGCTTCGTCATGAGTGATAAAAAGAAATACGGCATTTGGAAACGATTTTTGCAAAATTACAAAAAAGTCGAGCATTTCGTCCAACATATACCATGTCCCTGTCGAACCTGAATAAGAAACTACAAAATCATTGCTCTTAATCTGCAAACTATCCCGCAATTCCGAAATCTTTTCTTTAGCAATATTATCAGCAGAAAAAAGCTCATTATCCACACAACAAGGTATCACACTGATTTCTGGCAAGTGTTTCAATCCAAAGTGATGCAAAAGTTCTGTCTTTGCATTTTCCGTTAAAGTAACCACATGTCCTGCCTGAGTCAGAAATTCTTTTTCCTTCTTTTTAAAATATTTATAAATAAAAAAGAACAAAGGATTCTTAATATTCCATATTTTTCCGTCAATTCTTTCATCCGCCCAAAAACCTCTCATATCAAATATAAACGGAACCGCCTGCTTCTGTTTTAAATCCAATCCCACAAAAGCCGCTATATAACTTCGGCAATGCAGCAACTCAAAATGATGTTCTTTATGCAACTTGCGGGCTTCCTTTTTTAATTTTCTGATATCTTTAATAGTAGATAAAACAGGAGGCGAAGGAGTATAAGCAATAGGATGCCAAACAATATGGCTCTTTTTCAGTTTTTCTTCAATTCGATCAAAGCCAACCTTAAACCGTTGAGGTTTTTCGCAACTCAACAAATGAATTTCAAAACCCCGGCGCGACAATCCTTCCAGATATGGTATCACCTGCGACTGTCCCAGAGGGTCGGTCATCCCATCATAAGAAATATAAAGTACTTTTGGCTGTGGAATCATGTTTCAATTAGGAAGTTTCCGTAAAAGGAGTTCCACAAAATTAGTACAATAATATTATTCAGTACTTATAAAGGATAAAATATACCAACGAACCCAACAAAGGGAGAACAAGATAAACAATGAAAAATCTCAACAAACAAATTACAAATTCAAAATTTCAAACGGTTTTGAATTTGATTTTTCCTCTTTTGAGATTTATTTGATATTTGATATTTGAACCTTGTTATTTAAAGTGTTTTGCCAAAACATCATCAATTCAGACGATGAAGATTCGCAATCCCCTCCTATTATCCGCAGTGGAAAAACCTCTGAACCATTGCCAGCATTTCCGCATTATTATCTTTTATTTTTGCTCTAAGGTCTTTATCATCAAATTTTTTCAGATTCCTTATCAAACCATCAATAATATTTTGCGAAAACACATCATACTTCTTATAAATCTCAGCCTGAGTTGCCAACTGGTCGGCAGAATCCCAACACGAGAACGGAAGTGTATTCAAATGTTTCACTTTTTCTTTATGCTCGTCCGAAAAAATATTTACATCCACATACTTACTATTGGCATAATCAATCGCATTTTCCATTTCCAAACCATGACGTGCCGCAACCGTCAATCCGGCCAGCAACAGATACACATCTGCCGACCCATCCGGACAACGAAACTCAACCGTTTGCTTATCACTGAAATCGTCAGTAGGAATTGCTTCCAGCGGATTGGCTTTGGTAACCATATCATTGATACCACACCATCCCAGCGGAACCCTTACCAACACCGAACGGTTTCTGTCGCCCCAACAAATATT
>CAYYQJ010000509.1:0-3005 GCA_964473775.1 uncultured Bacteroidales bacterium
ACACGGCTCTGAACACTCTTTCCCTACACGACGCTCTTCCGATCTGTAATGCTTATTACAGAAAAGCTTGACATAAAACCCAACCATGTGTATATTATTCCTGAAAAGCACGACTTGCACGTTCTGGGTGATCAATTCCGTTTAAACCCCATTTCAAAGCCCAGAGGATGGTCGAATGTGATTACAGTATTTTTGCTTTCTATATCAAAGCATTGGAGCGGAAAACTTATAGCAGTAATTGTTTCAGGATATGATGGTGATGGAGCTGAAGCATTAAGCGCAATAAAAGAAACAGGAGGTATTACCATAGACCAGAAGCCCGCCACAGCCAAACAGCCCGACATGCCCGAGAGCGCAATAGAAAGCGGTTATATAGATTTTATACTCTCACCCGAAGAAATAGCTAAGAAAATCTTACAAATAGCCATGACAAATGACGCGGAACAATCAAATTGAAGATTGAATAAAAACAAAGGTAGGTATAAGTTTAATTCAGATTTTATCCCTAACCAGACTTCCCCGTTCGTCGGCAGACTTTGCCCCCCCCTCGCCTTTATCCTTTTGTGCAATGTCAAATTTCAAACGCTTTTCTCAGCTCCTCATCGTAAAAATATATCACAGGTTTTTGTGATACTATTTTTTTGTATCTTTGCATTAGGTTAATTAATCAGGCTCTTGCTCGATACCGTGCTTTCGCACCTGTGAGCAAGGGCTTTTTTTTATATCGTTAGTAACCATACTTTGATAATACATTCATTTTAAAGGACAATAAATTGAAATTATATCAAGTAAACCATTCAATAAGCAATTTACAAACGAACATTTTGACACTTGTCTAAACCATACGAATAAAAATAATGAAAAAATCATTCCGTATAAAATACCATCTGTTATTATTCACCCTGATAATATTCGGATGCAACCAGCCTAAAACCAATAATCAGGACTCCCCTCTTTCGGAAATTACTTATAAAGATAAGCAGCATTCAGATAGTATTGCCAAACATAAAGCAGATAGTATAGAGGCGAATAAAACCCCATTGTATCAGGTAAGCGGGAAAATTTGGTTTCGTCAGATGTGGTGCGGTGGTGTTCAAATCAGGCCGGATGATGATGGTTATAAAAGCAAACCTTATCGAAACAAAAAGATAGTGGTTATCAATGGCAACATCAATTCAGATACCTGCAAAAGACTTCAACAATTGCAAACCAATAACAAAGGTGAATTTATGTTTGAAGTCAAACCAGGCCTTTACGGAATAATTGTAGAAGATTGGAAACAAGTAAAATTTAATGTCCCCAATAACGCGGAAGATGGGAATTACACGAGAAACTGTTTACGCAAAGAATACAAAAAGCCCGATATCATTGTAAACATAACCGATAAAGCAGTGAGTAATTTGTCATATACAGTAATAGTGTATTGCTCAGGTGGTAATATTTGTAATCCGAACATGGGAAATAACAGACCCTGATGTTGCATTAAGTGGATTGTAGTAATAAGACAATAAAAGTATTAACCATTATAATAACGATATGACGCAATATTATTTTGATAAGTTCAAAGTAGCCAAATCTTATGGACTGCTTATTTTAACAGCTCTTGGGGGCTTTGTTGTATTTTGTTTTAGATTTGATGGATTCAAAAAATTTTATGTTTATGGTCCTGTAGTTTTCTATATTATTTATATCATAGCTTGCATCCTAAAAAGGGTTTATTACAAAAAACCAGTGGTTACTATCATGGACAACAAACTGATAATGGAAAAATTTATTGGCATTTTTATTCATAGAACCGTTGAAATTCCTTTTGATGAAATTCAGTATATAACTACAGATATTAAAAATACCTTTAAAATATTTTATCTAAAAACAAAAGATGATTCTGAATACAAGTTTAACTTTAATATGCTGAATTCAACTCACGAAGAAATAGTAGAAGAGTTGAAAAAATATAACAAAAATCTTCTTGATGGCGGAATATTTGAGTTTGATGACGATAGCTCGCTGAATATGGAATAAATTTTAACTTTGAACCTAATGTAGGTAGCAGAAATCCTGCCTTCTCCCCAATCTTTTTCCAGAATGATCAATCAGGAAAACATTTCAACAATTTTAGAAAGAATAAATTCGGCGGCTTTACCATCTCCATAAATTGGAGGATATTCCAAATCATTTTCATGAAGCAAAGCTTCAAAACCTTCCTTAATTATATTTTCATCAGCGCCGCATAGTTTGGCGATACCTAATTCAAGCAATTCAACCCATTCGGTTTCATCACGCAAAATCAAACATTTTTTCTTAAAGAAATAAGATTCTTTCTGCACTCCCCCCGAATCGGTCATTATTAGTTTAGCGTTTTTCTCCAACTGTATAATATCTAGATAAGACGCTGGTGGAATAATTTTGATAAAAGGGTTGCTTCGAATTTCATTTTTCAGATTCTCATCATTCAATTCGTCCCATTTCTTTTTAGTACGAGGATGAAGTGGAAGCACAATCGGAATCTGATGCATCAAACTTATAGCCTGCAAGGCTCTAAAAATAGAGGTCAGCCGCAATGCATCATCGGTGTTGGTATCCCTGTGAATTGTTACAAGCACATAATTATTTTCTATCAGATTCAATTCACCAATGATGTCGCTTTTTTGTTCGGCAATTTCTGAAAAGAAGAGAGCATTATCATACATAATGTCGCCACAATGAAACACACCGGGAAAATCAATAGTAAAAGGAGTTTCAAAGTTTAAATCAAAACCCTCTAACACTAAATTTTCAATACCTTTTGTAGAAGGCGTAAATAAAAGCGTAGATACATGGTCGGTGCAAATTCTATTGATTTCTTCAGGCATACTTTTATTAAATGACCGAAGTCCGGCTTCGATGTGCACCACTGGAATATGAATTTTGGAAGCAGCAATGGCAGCAGCAAAGGTTGAATTAGTATCGCCATAAACAACAACCGCATCAGGCTTTTCATCTATCAGAATGTCTTCAATGAGGCT
>CAYYQJ010000510.1:0-3003 GCA_964473775.1 uncultured Bacteroidales bacterium
ACACGGCTCTGAACACTCTTTCCCTACACGACGCTCTTCCGATCTACTCAGCAAACAAAACTTCCGGTTTTGATGCCTGAGCATATTGATAGAAGGGTTCTAAAGCATGTGTTGGTTTATCCTGTTCAATATACAGCTCGTTATAAATTCTTTCTGAAGGAACTTCCCACGAATATTTCACCACTTTTTTGGTCGCACCGTTCGCTTTTTCTTCCAGCATCATTTTATAAACCTCAATTGCCTTAGCAATAAGTTCTATAAATTGTGTCTGATTTTGTGGAAATAAAATAATTTTGATGGCATTGAACTCACTAAAATCAAGATATTCTTCAAAGAACATCTTCAATGCCATTTCCAATACCGGAGTGGAATCAACCACAGCAAACGAGCCAACATTAGCCCTGCAAAACTGACGGAACAATTGGTCAAGCTCTTGCTGTGTCTTTGCAAACCTCGCCGTTTCGGTAACTAATTTTATTTCAAGTCCGCCTGTCAGACTCACATTTTCCGGAACAACAATTTCAATGGTGTTTACATCCAAATGAATAAAATGTTCACTCAGACATTTCCGGTTACGTTCAAAAATACTTGTATCTGCCAGCTCTTTCGTCACACCCCACATCTTTTCAGCCGTTTCGTATAATGCTAAACGAAATTTTGAACCCAAACGATTACGCAAAAGTTTAGTATTGATATAGCTCGACAAAAGCAAAACCGGCACATGAGGCTCCTTTCGCATTGCCCTGTTCATCGTTATATAATTCATATCGTCCTTCACAATCTCAATTCTGTCTTTACTCAGATTTGTAAAAACATAACCCTGATTCAGCAATGCATCCTGATAATGCTTCTGTTCCGGCATACGCAAAATACGCCCCACAGTTTGAATAGTAAAAACCGTACTTTTCATTTCTCTGAAAATTAAAAGCACAGCCGCTCGCGGACAATCCCATCCCAAAGCTATAGCTTGTTTGAAAAGCAATACTTCCACCATATTATCAGGCTTCTCAATATCTTCCAAATTTACTTTACTTTTACTATCAGAAAGCCATATAGCCAACCGGTGATTTTTTACCGTAATATCGTGGTAAACCTCCAGATATGTGGTTATCGAATCAATGTATTTTTGGTCATCAAGCGTAACGTCTTCAGTAGTATCATTTGGAAGCTGTATCAAAAGCAGTGGATTGATGTTGATGTTGAGCTTTTGATATGCTTCCGCAATATCTTTCTTTTTCTTCAGGGCAATATCCGTGAGTGTCTGGTCCAGGCTTTTACCCCCCTCCTGAACATAAGTGTCCAGCGCAGGATTCAGCACAATACCCTCTTTAATCATTTCTTCCCTAACCACATCTTCGCGCTCCACAATGGTTTTATAATCGCTGTTTGTTGTTGGTGTAGCCGAAACACGAATTTCAATCTTGGGATAAATTCTTTGAAGCACCTCATTTGCCCGTTTTGCAGTTTTCGGATTCGCAAACATGTGTTCCTCGTCAATGATAACAATTATCTCCGTATCCTCCATTCTTGCATGGTCAACATAACTGTATAGGGTTTTATTCTGCTCATTTTTACGCACCATCAGGTTTTTTTCCTTGTTGATGCTTTCCCAATTAACAAACAGAACCTCATTTGGTTTGATACCCCCATCCGTAACATCTTCAAAAAAAACCGGTTTGATAGAGCGCATTTCCGAAAAGTAACCTTTTATTGCATTATAACTCTGTATATAAAGCTTATTGGGTGCAATCCAGATAAAGCAGGCTTTGCGTTTTCCCAAATCCAGTTTATCTGGTAGTTCTTCGCAATACTTATTCAAAAAAGCTGCCATCATTACCGTTTTTCCGGCGCCTGTTGGTGCTTTAAAAACCAAAGCTTGTCTCAACCCCGCGCGCTTTGCAAGGCGATAAGTGCTTTCAACCAAATTATCTACAGCTTCAACCTGATATTTTTTTAGTGTAATCATCTCTCGTTAATTAGGCTGCGTAAAAAGATTGATTTCCATCGTTGTATTATTTTCATCCAATGCCGATTCTTCCATTTCTGGTATTTCCTGACGATGTTTTTTTGGCAAAACATTTTGATAAGCTTTGTAGATAGCATCAGGCAGGGCACAAAGGGTAATATGTTCCAGAACATCCTCGAATTCTTCAGTATAAGGATATTGTCCATTACTGAAAACATAAACCTTTATAATTTTTGCCGGTTTCTTGATTTCAATAAGTTTTTTCAGCGCTTCAACTCCCTGTTCTATTTTTCCATCATCGAAAATAATACAAAGAAATTGCTCCGATTCGTTCCGGAATATTTGAAGCCAGTTTTGCGTCTTGTCCTCGATATCTATAGTACAATCATTATAACAATCCTCTTTAATACACAGCAGTTCAGTTGCCAGTTTTGTAAGTTCTTTTTTATTTTTCAAACTTGGATTGCGGTTTACAAATTCAGTTTTATAGTAACGTAAATTATTATTCTTCAATCCATGTACCTGGATTTCACTAGTAGTCTTATAACCTTGAATTATCATCTTATTACGGATATACGTTACTGCTTGGCAAATGCCATTCGATTCATACTCAACAGAACCTTTTAAAATACCTTTAACCTCAAGGTCTTTGTGTGTTTTATTATCTATTTCATTATTAGTTATTAAAATGCATTGTCTCATTTCATTATCTTCTGAATTAAGTTGCATTGTTGCATGAAGAATTGTACCTGAGCCTGCAAAAAAATCTAGTATTATTTTTGGCTTTGGATGAATACTTTTTAAAAAGTATTTTGCAACTTCAACGGGCTTGGGGTATTGGAATTTAACACCCAACTCATTGAACAAATTATCATCACTTGCTCCATTATTGTAAATAGATGGAGTATTTTCAAACATATTTTCTTCCAGAAAGTACTTTCTTCTTGGCTGCGTATTCTCATCATTTCCAAAAATAATTAATTTTTTATCCAAAAGGACTTGCATAGTAGTTGGTGGGTTCCTCCAACCTCTTGAGG
>CAYYQJ010000511.1:0-2988 GCA_964473775.1 uncultured Bacteroidales bacterium
CCACCTTATCAGGAGGCGAAGCTCAGCGGGTGAAACTGGCTACCGAACTTTCGCGTTCGGCCACATCTCAAACACTTTATATTCTGGATGAACCCACTACAGGTTTGCACATGGCGGATGTGGAAATCTTATTAAAGGCATTGAAAAAACTAATCAGTAAAGGCCATACTTTGTTATGCATAGAACACGATCCTACTTTTATTCTTCAATCCGATTGGATGGTTGATTTGGGTCCGGGAAGTGCAGAAGAAGGTGGAAATCTGGTAGCGGAAGGCTTTGTTCATGAGGTGATAAATACCGATTCCATAACAGCCCTCGAAATCAAAAAATACATCAACAGAGATGCTTCCGTAAAAAGAACTACTCATCTTCCCTGCGACATAGCATCCATTCAAGCACCCATCAGTTTGATTGGAGTTGAAACCAATAATTTAAAAAACATCACTGTCGAATTTCCTGTAGATGCCATCACTGCCGTAACCGGAGTTTCAGGAAGCGGAAAATCTTCTCTGGTTTACGGAACGCTTTATGCTGAAAGTCAGCGTCGGTTTATGGAAGGTATGTCGTCGCGTATCCGTCAGTTTTCCGCAAAAGCGGGCATTCCTTTATTGAACCAAAGCAAGGGTTTGATACCTGCCGTTTCTTTGCAGAAAAAGAATCCTGTAAAAAACCCACGTTCTACCATTGCCACTTATACAGGCCTATACGATTTGTATCGTTTGTTTTATAGCCGGCTTTCAACATCCGTAACAGGCCATGAAAGGCCCTTGTCCACTTCTTTTTCTTTTAACAGCGAAGAGGGTGCCTGTCCTGTGTGCAAAGGATTGGGCAATCTGATAGTTTGCGACGAAAACAAACTCGTAACTCATCCTGAAAAGCCTTTGATTGCAGGAGCTCTTGATGGCTCAAAAACCGGTCGTTTTTATGGCGATCCTTTCGGACAATATGTGGCAGCTTTGATAACCGTTGGTGAGAAATATAATATAGATTTTTCTCTTTCTTATTTCCAGCTTAATGAAACTGCAAAAAGCATTGCTTTTAATGGAAGCGGCGAAGAAATTTTTGATGTCGAATGGAACTACAAGCGGGGCGCACACGAAGGTATTCATAAACTAAAAACCACCTGGCCAGGATTTTTAGCTTTAGTTGAAACAGAATATCTGCGCAAACATGCCGATGCCAGAGGCGAAACCATGCTCAGTTTGATGAAGAAAATAGATTGCAGTCATTGTCAGGGATTTCGTTTGAAACCCGAAATGCTCAGTTTCACCATCAACGGAAATCATATAGGTCAGCTTACCGCTTTATCAGCTGATGAAGCGCTTCATTGGTTTACGGAAGATGTGATAATCTCTTTTAAAACAGAACTGGAAAAACAAGCTGCCGTTGCATTTCAAACCAGCATCACCGAACGTCTTCTTGCCTTGCAGAAAGCCGGTCTGGGTTATATAGCTACTAATAGAATGGTGGGCACACTTTCGGGTGGAGAGTTTCAGCGCCTGCAACTTGCCGGCCTGGTGCGTGCGCCTCTCACAGGTGTGGCTTATATTTTGGATGAACCTTCTTTTGGCTTGCATCCCAAAGATACCAAACGCATCAGCGATTTGATTCTGAATCTCAACCGAAACGGAAACACCATCATTATGGTCGAACATGCTCCTTTGCTTTGCAAGATGGCTGATTATACTATAGAATTGGGTCCCGGAGCCGGAAACGAAGGTGGTAAAATCGTTTATGCAGGAAAAACTAAAGATGCCAATACAAACGAAAAGGATGTATTGCAAGCAAAATCCCGAATAGGAATCCCAGGAAAAGGACTTCAGATTGTCAGGGCTTATGCCAATAATTTGAAGCATATTTCTTTAAATATTTCTTCAGGAATATTAACAACTATTTCCGGCGTCAGTGGTAGTGGCAAAACAAGTCTTCTCGATAAAGTGATTTACGAAAGTTATTCTTCTCATAAACCGGTGTTTTGCGATGATATTACAGGCTTCGAACATTTCACCGACCTGATTTATATCGAACAATCTGCCGTATTTACTGGTCATCATACCGTAGGGGCCCGACTGGGAATTTCGGAGTTTCTTGCTAAGATATTTTCCGAATCTATTAAATCCGCAAAACCTGAATTTAAACCTTCTTATTTTATCACAGTTTCCCGCGAAAGTCGTTGTCCTTCATGCGAAGGAACAGGTTTTAATCAGGTGAGTATGGATTATTTTAATGATGTAATTTCTCCCTGCGAGCGTTGCGGAGGCAGTGGTTTTAAAGACGAAATCATTGAAATCACCATCGATGGTCAAACCATTTACGATGTGCTTCAGATTCCTTTAGACGAGATATCCGGTTTTTTCAATGCTCATGCCAAAGGTAAATCAGGCGGACAAATCTCTCCCATACTTTCGTTGATAGCAAAAACAGGGCTTGGGCATCTTTCATGTGGTCGTCTGCTAAAAACCTTATCTACCGGCGAATTGCAACGACTGAAATTGGTCGCAGGAATGATTTCTTATCAAAACAACCAAACTCTTTTTCTTTTCGATGAACCAACAGGAGGATTAAATTCTGCTGATATCAACAAACTCATAAACTTGTTCGACCAACTGATTGCCGCCGGTAACACCATACTTTGCGTTACCCACGAACCCCTAATGATTTCCCATGCCTATCAAACCATTGAACTTGGACCGGGAGGAGGAAAAGAAGGAGGCATGATAGTGAATAGGGTAGGGAATGATTTTTTGTGAGTATTTGTTTGGAAATGAACGCATATCAGATGCTAAAGACAATATACAAGATACCAAAAATTACTTCACCTTCACTCTTTAGTACTTAAGGGTCGCTCTTTCGTACTTCACCGTCACCCTTTTCTACTTAAGCATCACTCTTTTCTACTTCACCATCACTCTTTCGTACTTCACCGTCACTCTTTTCTACTTAACCGTCACTCTTTTCTACTTCACCGTCACACTTTCGTACTTAAGC
>CAYYQJ010000512.1:0-2401 GCA_964473775.1 uncultured Bacteroidales bacterium
AAGATGGTTGGAAAAGGATATAGTGGGGTGAAGAAGGTGGTGAAGGAATAAGAAGGACCTGAAAACTAAAATCTCCGCACATTTTGTCAAAATAATTTAAAAAACAATGCTCAAATTGCAAATAACAAAAAAATTACAATTCCCAAATTTTATAAATTTTAAACAATTTTGAAATTTGAAATTTCATTTTTTGGGATTTATTTGTGATTTGTTTTTTTGAAATTTGTGATTTATCTGGTGTTTGTAGTTAGAAAATGAGTTTAAGTTGCAGTCATAATTAATAAATAATGACTGCATCTGAATAAAAAATTATGGTATATCAAATTTCCGGATGATATCAGTATAAATGAAAAAGCTGTACCAGTTTCACAATATCATTTATAATATTAAGAGAAATCATAAGATAATTATTGTTACTTGCCACTTCAAGAGTGCAAGCTTGTGCCGCAATTTTGTAATAGGCTGCTACGAGTATGGGAAGCCATGCTAATGTTACACTATACATTAGTACAAGTGTTTAAAGCCATTCCAATATTTTCGAATATGGTACAATAAATGGATAATGTACTTCTAATATTTGCGAATATGATTTTACATTAGGAGTATGATATTCGAACTATTGCGAATAACATTAAAAAAGAGGATGAAGATATTCGAACAATTGCGAATAATATAATCTAAAAAGAGAGAACCATTCAAACAAATGCGAATTATGCAAACATCGTGGAGTTTGAGTTTCGAACAATTGCGAATATAACAATCTAAAAGGAATAAACAGTTCGAACAATTACGAATGTGCTTTGCCGGATTTGGTAGTGTATTCTTTATTTTTCGAAATAGATAATACAAAACAAAAAAATACGGTATTTTGTTGAACTATTATTTTTTTATTTAATTTTGCCAAACCTAAAAAAAATATTTAGTTGGAAATTTTTCAACCTCTTATATTATGATTGACATACAACGATTCTTCGACATAATGTTCCTTGAGAAAAATATTACCCATGGTCGGTTAATTCTTTTTGGCAGAGACAATGAATTAAGGATGATTAAAAATAATCCTGATGGCATTTACAATGATTTAATTGATGGTACGCATTCTGCGATTGAGAATCTGGATATGATTATGAATCAGAAAACCTATAATAAAGGACAACGCAAAGGTGGCACGAGTGAAAAAGTCCAGTCGCGCGGACTAATAGAAGTTTATATTGCCAATAACATAGGTTTTGCAAGGTCTAAATTTGGAGGAAAAGATGATTCGCGTTTTATTGCAACATTTCCAAATTTGATGAAAAGCTTTTATCATATTGCTGATGCAACATTTGAAACTCATATAAAAGCATTGATTGAACAAGTTACTACTTATGCTTCTGTGTTGGGCAATGATTTTAAAAATGATTTAACTTACCTGTTTAATAATTATAGCGTAGCTGATGAAACGCATGGCAGCCAGATGGTAGCCTACAGCAACGATATTGTTACCGAACAAATGGCTGCTGAAGCACTTGCCGATCAGCTTACTGATAATGTGTTGGTGATTGCACACCATAACAGGGGAAGCAATACTGCGGCTCAAATATATTTTAATCCTGCTTTATTATATCCTTCAAAACGCAAATCAAGAATAAAAGCAAATGTGCCTTCTTTTTCTGAACAGGATGTTTGTGAAATAGATTATAGCCCGGGCAAACATACTCATATTCATAATAATGGAGCATGCTCTCTGACATTTGGAATGAAACTAAATGGAGAAAAGGTAGGTAGAACAATAACCTTAATGCCTGATAAAAAATTCAAGGGTGAATTCAATTATTATTATACCAATGGCACAAGCTTTTATGTTATTAATGAAAGCGAAATGCAAGGGCAATTTAAGTTTAATATAGTTGCATAGGAAGTTAGCAGAGGCTATTGGTTTAAGGATACGTTATTAATATAAAGCATCCTAAAACAATGAATGACCATCTATTGACAATCATTTCTTATTCCCTAACCTAGACGAGACATAACCAAAGATGAAAAATCTCAAATAACAAAGAACAAATCACAAATAAATCCCAATAACAAAAAAACAATTATCAAAACCGTTTTGAAATTTAGAATTTTGAAATTGTAATTTATTTGTTATTTGTATCTTGAGCATTGTTATTTAAAATGTTATGCCAAAATGTGTGGAGGTTTTAGTTTTAAGTTATTAAAGCAATCCCAAATCCAGCTTCGCTGCTTCCGTCATCATTTCATGTGTCCATTCGGGTTCGAAAACCAAATCCACATACACACCGGTAACTCCGGGAATGTTCATGGCTGCATTGCGCACATCCACCACCAGCGATTCGGCTATGGGGCAATTGGGTGACGTAAGTGTCATGGTGATATTCACAAAGAAATCGGCATTGAT
>CAYYQJ010000512.1:2411-2972 GCA_964473775.1 uncultured Bacteroidales bacterium
CATTGATGTTGATTGCATAAATTAAACCCAGGTCATACACATTCACCGGGATTTCGGGGTCGAATACTTGTTTGAGGTTTTCGATTATGGTTTGTTCGAGTGTTATTTTGTCCATAGTGTTAGGTATTTGATTCGTATTTGGTTTTAAAAACCAAAGCATAAAGTTTCATTTGTTTAATCATAGAATTCAGTCCGTTGGAGCGGGTAGGAGAGAGGTGTTCGCGCAAACCCAATTGGTTGATAAATTCCATATCGGCTTTAATAATTTCGTCGGTTGTGAGGCCCGATAAGGTGCGTATCAGTATGTTCACTATGCCTTTGGTGATGATGGCATCGCTGTCGGCAGTGAAATATATACGTCCGTCTTTGTATTCGGCAAACAACCACACCTGCGATTGGCAGCCTGAGATGAGGTAGTTTTCGGTTTTGTATTGGGCATCAATCATAGGCAAAGATTTGCCCATCTCGATAATGAAATTGTATTTATCCATCCAATCGTCGAAGAGTTCAAATTCGGATACGATAAGTTGGGTGTTTTCAGTGTAGGTTGAGTTTTCCATT
>CAYYQJ010000513.1:0-2967 GCA_964473775.1 uncultured Bacteroidales bacterium
ATTCAAAGTAGCTTTAGCTTGAAGTACATTTTCAATTTTAAGGTAATTATCTGCCAATAAAATATAAGCCTTAGCCAACCAATAATTGTAAGAAGGGATTTGATTGATAATGTCCCAGATGGTATTTTGTGATTCAGTAAAATTATTGTTTTTAAAATAAACTTCAGCAAGTAAATACATTGCTTCTGCAGCCATTTCGCTTTTGGTGATTTTTTCTACTACCATCAATTCAGCCATACCCAGACTTGTGCTATCAATAGCCAAAGCCGATTTTGCTATGGTGAGATGTGATTCGGCAATAAGTTCTTCCGGAAGTTTTTCTTTGCTCAAAAGTTCTCTTGCATTATCAATGCTGCTTTGATACAAGGCAAGCTGGTAGTTGCTTCGCATTTCGCCTGTAATGGCGGTAAGTATGTTTTCTTTGTATTCGGCATTCTTCTCCAAATCATTATAAAAGGTAACCGCTGATGCAAAATCTTTTTTCGAAAAACTTATTTCTGCTGCATTCAACAAAGAGGTTTCTGTGAATTTGCTTCTGGGTTTACCAATCACAAACTTATAGTTTTCCAAAGCTTCTTCGGGTTTACTTGCGCGGTATTGACATTCGGCCAGATAAAAATGAGCTTCCAACTGATAAACTCCATCAGGAAATTTAGTGATATAATCTTTAAAACCTTTGGTAGCATTTTCGCAATCGTTGCGCATGTATCGGTTTTCAACAGCAATATATGTGATGGAATCCTGCTCTGCATCCGAAACATTTACAAAAGAAAGGGCTTTTACATAAACAAAAAACTCTTCCACCTTATCCATATCAACGTATATGTTTCTGATACTAACCAATGCTTCTTTCGATTCTGCTGTTCCGGGGAAATCAGTAACCACTTTTTTCAATACAGCCAGTGCATCTTCATCTTTGGAAGCAGTGAAATAAATCATGCCTTTTTTAAGCAACGACCGACTTACATAACTGCAGTTGGGATATTCTTTAACCAACTTGTCGAAATATTCAATGGCTTTAGTATTATTATTGATATTCTGATAAGTGTTGGCCAGTTCAAACATCGAAGAGGCTCTGTAGTCTGAGCCTCTGTAATTGTCAACCAGATAGAGTAGGGTAGTGGCTTTGCTTTCCAGTTTCCCCAGTGCTCCTTGAGCCAGTGATTTCTGATAAAGAGCATAATCCACATCCGTTTGCTTCATGGTGATGCCTGCTTCGTAATTTTCAATGGCATTGTTGAAATCTTTTAACATAAAATAGCAATCTCCAGCACGGTTACAGGCGTCGTTCAATGTTTTTGAGGTTTTGTTTTTCGATTCTGTTATATATTTCTTGAAATTCGACAGGGCCGAAGAATAGTTTTTCTTTTTAAAATCGCAATAGCCCAAACCATAGTAAGAGTTAGTATAAGATTCAGTGCCTAACGCTCCTGATACAGATTGCAACAATTGATAATTGATGGAAGCCGAATCATATTTTTCGAGACGATAACAGGCTTCTGCAGTCCAGTAATACGACTGAATTTCCAGATTCTTATTTATAGGGAATTTCAATGATTTGGCAAATAATTCCATAGAACCGGGTAATTCCTTATTGTTGAATAATTCAATGGCACGTAAATAGGCTATTTTCTGATAAGCTCCATTCAGGGTAGTATTTCTTTTCTTTATTTTATCCAGAGCAGTTAAAGCATCTTTATAATTTTTGGTGGATAAATAAATGTTGGATAAGTACTCATAAACTTCGTCCACATTGTTTGATGTAGGATACTTTTCAATATATTCGTTAAACACATTGATGGCTTCATTATAGGGATTGTAAGCTGTTTCATAAGCCAGTTTGGCATAATTGAACATGGCATTTTCCTGAATCTCCAAATCGAAATTCATTTTATAAGCTGAGGCAAACATGTTCATGGCAAATTGTTTCTGATTGGTTTTGAGATAACATTCGGCCAGATGATAACAGGTTAATTGCGACAGCGTATCACTTTTACTTGTGGAAACCTGATTGAAATATTGTAAAGATTTGCTGCAATCATTCACTTTGTAATATGTATAACCTGCCATGTAAAAATCCTCGCGGGTCATGGGTAAAGCGTTTTTTTGAAGGTATAACTCCAGAAATGGAATGGCTTCAGCATAACGTTCGGTTTGATAATAGGCCTCGGCAGTGATGCGGGCAATTTCAGGGGCTCTTTTTGGAGAAGCCGAATCGAGAAGGGCAGGGGCAAGAATGATGATGTCGTCGTATTTCTGCTGGTAGTAATAAATTTGAATCAGATAATACGGAGCTATTTTTCCGTAGTTTTCGTCGGAAAGCAATTTTCGGAAAGCAATTAAAGCCGTTTCGTAGTTTTTCTCCATATAGGCAATGTGGGCAAAATAGTAATTTGCCGGAGCATAATATTTAGAATCTTTGGCAATCAGTTCGCGGAAAGCTTTTTTCGCATTGTCATTATCCTGCTCAGTAAAGTAACTGTAACCTGTTTTGAAATAATATTCATCCAGTTCTGTTTGATTCAACAGTTCAATATCCACCTGTTTGAAAGCTGCCAACGACTCTTTGTATTTCTTGTTTTTGAAATAATAATTGGCCAACATGAAATAGGCCTTATTAATTTTTGGATTTTCCGGATGGCTCTTGATAAAATCCATGGCCAGATTTTCGGCATCGTTATTGAAAAGCGATAGGCCGCAAACTGCCGCATAATAAGCCGCATTTGCTTTCATCTCAGAAGGAGTATTGTTGTTACTCATCAACTGATTGAATTTTTCCTGAGCAGCCCCGAATTTTTCTTTATTAAACAATTCTATACCGTCGTGATATTGTAATAAAGGAGGCTGATAAGTAGAAGTTTTTTGCGCTGTGGCAAAATAATTCACTGCCAGAAAAGCAATGAAAATAAATAATTTTCGAAATATCTTGAGCATAATGATGCTGTTTAAGGTGTTACCTACGAAATA
>CAYYQJ010000514.1:0-2960 GCA_964473775.1 uncultured Bacteroidales bacterium
CTCATTTTTTCAGAGTTTCTTAGTGCCCCTCAGTGTCCTTAGTGCCTCAGTGGTCAGAGCATATCTCCCCGCCAACTCTGCACATCCTAATTCCAACTCTTTTACATCAAATTCCAACCATTCACCTTCAGCCGCAACTTTTTTACATCAAATTCCAACCATTCACTATCGAATTCCAACTCTTTTACATCAAATTCCAACCATTCACCTTCAGCCGCAACTTTTTTACATTAAATTCCAACCATTCACCTTCAGCCGCAACTTTTTTACATCAAATTCAAACCATTTTACATCAAAACCGGACATTTTTACATGAAACCTGACAGGTTGTCAGTCAAACCTGACAGGTTGTCAGCTTTTACATGACAGGTTGTCAGTCTTTTTTCAACCATTAATTTCACCTTACCCCTTTTTCTCTCCTTCAACAGCTCTCATTCTATTTTATAAATCAACCCAATTCCCTTATTCCATTAAATAACCAATAAATTTTCCGCTCTCAATTCAGAAATTATTTATACTTTTATCACTTAATTTATAATACAATGGAAAATACAAATATTTTACGTCCTTTGGGAAGTACGTCTTTGATGGTTACACCTATAGGGCTTGGATGCTGGCAGTTTAGCAAACAAAACAATCTGGCAGGAAAATTCTGGCCAACACTGAATGACGATTTGATAGGCAAGGTGGTGGAGCTTTCGCTGGAAGGTGGTATCAATTGGTTTGATACGGCTGAGATTTACGGAAATGGTGCATCAGAAAAAGCATTGGCCAAAGCCTTGCTGGCAGCAGGCAAAAAGCCCGGCGAGGTGCTGATTGCTACCAAATGGTGGCCCATGTTTCGCTTTGCATCGAATATTGCCAAAACCATTGACGAGCGAATTGATGCGCTGAAACCTTTCGCGATAGACCTTTATCAGGTGCATCAGCCATGGGGGTTTTCGAACGAAAAGAGCGAGGTGCGCGGCATGGCTGAGCTGGTAAAACGCAAGCTGATTAGAGCCGTTGGGGTGAGCAATTTTAATGCAAAGCAAATGCAAAATGCGTGGGAAACGCTGGATGGTTTGGGGATTCCTTTGGCTACAAATCAGATGCCTTACAGTTTATTAGACCGTCGCCTGGAGTCGAGCGGGGTGATGGATACGGCAAAGAAACTGGGGATAACGATTATTGCTTATTCGCCGCTGGCACAGGGAGTGGTTACAGGGAAGTTTCATGATAATCCTGAGTTGCTGAAGAACATCGGTATGAGAAAATATAGTTCGAAGTTTAAGCCTGCAGGGCTGGAAAAGAGCCGGCCACTGATTACGCTGATTAAAAAGCTGGCGGAAAAATATAATGTAACTCCTGCGCAGGTGGCATTGAACTGGATGATTTATTTTCATGGGGAAATGGTGGTTGCGATTCCCGGGGCTACGAAAGAAATTCATGTGAAAGAAAATACGGGGGCTATGACTTTCAGACTTTCGGATGAGGATATGGGGTTGCTGGATAGGGAGAGTGCGATTTTTAAATAGAGGAACACTAAGGCACTGAGAGCACTAAGGGACACTAAGGTTTTAAAAATAAAACTTCAACACGTTTTAAATAATATTTTAAACAACAATGTTCAAGTACCAAATAACAAACCTGACTGCCGTCAGGCAAGTTAAATACCAATTTCAAGATTACAAAATTTCAAAACGGTTTTGATATTTGATTTTTTAGTTTTTGGAATTTGTTTGTGATTTGTTTTTTGATATTTGTAATTTTTATTGAGTCTGGTAGTAACCAAGTCCAAAGCTTAGCTTATTATCAGAGAAGTCATAGATAGGGAGCCCATTACGAGTTTGTCGTTGAAAAAGGAGATGGTTTCATTGGGGTTTTTTAAGGCTAAGATGTAAAGCAGGGGCAGATAGTGTTCGGGGGTGGGGATGGCTTGTTGTATTTCTAGGCCTTGATTTTGATAGTCGAACAGACTGTTATTGTCGTCGGCAAGGATAAATTCTTTGAGCTTTTGGTTGGCGGTTTCGGCCCATGCTGAACCATTTGGGTTGCCCCATTCTATTTTGCGGAGGTTGTGTACTATGTTGCCGCTTCCGATAATCATGACTCCTCTTTGGCGCAGAAATGCGAGTTCTTTGGCCAGGGTGAAATGATAAGATGCGGGTTTATTGACGTTGATGCTCAACTGAACCACCGGGATGTCGGCTTTGGGAAACATGCGGTGCAATATGCTCCAGCAACCGTGGTCGAGCCCCCAAGAGTAATCGGCGGTGATTTTGTATTTGGTTATGGTATAAATTATTTCAAGGGCCAGGTTGGGATTGCCTGGGGCGGGATATTGAACCTCGTAGAGTGCTTTTGGAAATCCCCCGAAATCGTGAATGGTTTTGGGGTTTGGCATGGCGGTAAGGGCTATACCGTCAGTTTCCCAATGGGCAGAAATGCAAAGAATGGATTCGGGTCTGGGAAGTGATGAGCCCAAAGCTTGCCAGGTATCTGAAAATTCGTTTTGTTCGATGGCATTCATGGGGTTGCCATGACCGATAAAGAGGATTGGCTTACTTTGTGTCATTTACTTTGTGTCATTATCTTTTCGTCATTTACTTTGAGTCATTAAGTAGCCATTAACTTTGCGTCATTAATGTTTTGTCAAAGGTATAAAAAAGAATGGTTAGTGGGGTAGTAGGAGGGGGAATTATTGTTGTTGACATGTCGTTGAAAAGTGAGCATTGAGTGTGATTTTGCGTAAACGAGAGTTACTTGCATGATAGCACAAACCTCTCGACTACGCTCGAGGAACCCTCCGACTACGCTCGAGGAACCCCGTTCGGCGGAAGGCTCTGCCTACATCTAAATATTAATACAAACTAAATCAAAATCCCATCTCCTATTCCATGAAAAAATCAAACCTTAGTGGGAATAATTAGTCGCTCCTTATAAAGTCATTTTTTTGTTTCTGATAAAATTAAACTTTG
>CAYYQJ010000515.1:0-2959 GCA_964473775.1 uncultured Bacteroidales bacterium
ATCATTCAAAGACCCGGAATATTTCAATTTATTATCAGCGTTAATGTCACCAACTATTTGCCCATAAACACCACTTTCCAATGTAATCACTCCATCATTAGTCATAGAATAAGAATTTGCAATAGCTGAAGTAAAATCATATTTGGTAGCGGTAGAATTTGGAAAAACAATTGTTCCAGAGGACATCACTGGAAAATGGCATCGATGATAAATTACAAGATAATAAGAACTTCCTTGAGTAAAAGTACGAAAAGCTAGAGGTGCTAATCCATTTACATCCGCAATGGTCCCATTGTTCATTAAAAGACCAGCCCTGCGTTCAACTATCGTATTAGCCGTTGTCCCCGATCTTAACTCAACTAGAACCCAATCAACAGTACCCGTAGGCATAGTAGTTACCTTTTCTGTACCCGCATAAAACCAAGGGGTTGTATTATAAGGCTGTGTTAAAGGAATAAAATTCCCTGTGGCTAAATTAGTATTCATTAAATGTGTGGAAGTACTATAAGGACCTTGCAAAAAATCTTTCACATAAACACCACAATTAAGTACTGTTCCTGTTGCTACATTTGTAATTGAACCAGTTGCTAAGTTAGAATTTATCTCAGCATACCAGCCAGTATTTAAACCTGGAGAAACAGTATTAAAATCTGTTGCTATTATTGTAAAATCCGTTGTTCCTGAGCCACCTCCTGAATGCTGTAATGTAACAATTGGATATTCTGTACTCGCAGTCCAGTTAACAGGAAAAATTGTTGAAGAACTAAAAGTTTCGTAATAATATCCTGAATAGAGAACCCTGCTACCAATTTGTTGAAAACCTGGCCAAGTAGAGGATAATTTATCTAATAAAACATCCGTATTTGAAGTAGCAGCCCACTTTACAGTAAAAGTACATTTTGTCAAATTTGTTATTAAATTAGATGAAGGTTTAAGACTTACATTAAATTCTCCACAATTAGTACTTTTTCTCAAAAACACACTCAATGTAGGTAAGTTAACGCCTCCGCTTTTATAATAATCACTAGTAGGAATATCAATAAGAACATTTCCTGCACCATCAGCATATTCACAAGAAGGACCGTTGTCAACCCATGTTAGAGCACCTGGAATACCAGCAGCAATATAGTTGAATTTTAAAGTACAAAGAGTAGAACCACTTGCAATAGTTGTGGAATTACCATACCACTGTATAACGATAAGTTTTTTTGTTCCGGCCCCAGATTCAATATTATCCCCTACAAGAAAAGAACTTCCAAAAGCAGCATTTTTAGTAAATGTTTTTTGATAGGTCATCACAGAAGAGTCATATTCCATATATAAAGTTAGAGCACCAACATCAGAAAGTCCATTTACAGTAATTGGTATGTAAAAAATACCAGGTGCTTGATTGGTTATATTGGGAGCATATGTTACAGGTGATTTTCTATTAGAAATACCTCCATTTTTATAAAAAACATATTTTGGACTATCATTTAATATTGTTAACACACCACCTATATATTTTTTATATTGACAAACAGAACCATAGGTATAAGCCCAGCTTAAAATTCCAGTTGCAGTTACATAAGTAAAAGTTAAATTTGCAATTGAAGTTCCATCAGTTAAACTCACATCAGAAGTCCCAACCCATGTAAAAACTAACTTTCCCTGAGTATTACCCGAAGGATGAACATAAGTTACTGTCATTCCATTAAGTGCACTATTTGGAGAAGATGAAACGTACCGAACTTTAGTAGTATCAAATTTCATACTCAGAGTAAATTGTCGAATATTATTGAACCCAGTGACAATAACTGGAACACCTACAGAAGTACCAGCAATAGCATTAGTTGTAATACCAGCAGATACAATAGGAGCATCCTCTGCATAAGTAATTACAGACGTGCTAAATAAACAAATAAACAACAAAGTTTTTTTAACAATGCGGATAAAAATTGATTTCATATTTCCTTTGTTCATAAAAATTGATAATGTAAAATTAATAAAAAGAATGCAAACTACAAAACAAAAAAACAAAAAAAATCACCGACATTTACAAATAGCCCTAATTTTCATGATTTTAGATTTATATTTGCTATGAAAAAGAATAACAAAAATATCCTTACTTAATTTCTTTTTGCAAATTTTCTTCTTAAATTCAGTACTTACAATGTTTCACAATGCAAAATTAAGCAAATAAATTGATAATCTCAAACAAAATAAAAATATCATTTTCTAAATTTTGCGCAAGGAATACGTTCAGAACTACTTTTTGATCGTTTAACATGCTATTAATTTTTCATACTTTTCTCATGCATTTTTAATTTCAAACCCATTTTTAAAGAACAAACTTTATTAAAAAAAATCAAATTTCATATTTCAGTATCCCTTACTAATAGTTTATTTCTACCATAACCATTAATAAACATTGAAATTTTGAATTAATCTGAATTACTGAAACAGCACTTACTGTTAGCACATTCTCAACGAGAATTTTTCGTTTTATGTTTTTCTTTCTTCCCGTTTAGAATTATTATGAACACTGTTTTACAGAAGCATGAATAAAAAAAATGAATTCTGAATATTTTGCAAGTACATTTGGTAGTACAGGCGAAAGCTCATCGGAAGAAAAGTATGTCAAAATGTCAGTAAAAACACAAGCTTCAATTGGCTAATCGACCTGAAATAGGTGTGAATTGAAAAAAAATTTGGAAGATGAATGAAAAAATAATGACATAGAAGTATTCGGAAAAGAAGTAGCCAGAGACACTATGGAAGCAGACAGAGACGGTATGGAAATTTTGGAATAATTATGCAATTATACAATTATATAATTCTGCCATTTTGATGATCTAGTAGATTCGGAACAGGGAAGAATAGCTAAAAATGCTTTCGATTACTTATTGAATTGCAATTATACAATTATATAGTCGCTCCTTAAAAAAGATATAAACACAAGACTGTTAATATTATGTAA
>CAYYQJ010000516.1:0-2953 GCA_964473775.1 uncultured Bacteroidales bacterium
GATAGCTTCAGGTGACTGGAGTTCAGACGTGTGCTCTTCCGATCTGTTCAACAATTCGCAGCCTGTAGATATTCTCACAGTTACCAATCAGTTGAAAACAATGGCCATGCTCGATACCGTGGGTGGGCCTTATTATATTGCACAGCTTACATCACGGGTGGTTTCGGCGGCCAATATTGAATATCATACCCGTATTGTTGTTCAGAAATTTATACAGCGCGAATTGATTCGTATTTCAACGGAAATTTCTACCGAAGCTTATGAAGATACCACCGATGTATTCGAATTGCTGGATAAGGCCGAATCCAATCTGTTTAATGTAAGCGACTCCAACCTGCGTCGTAAATACATGGACATACAGTCCATTCTGAAGGAAGCCATTCAGGAGATTGAGAAGGCGAAACTTGCAAGTGATAATAACGAAGTTTCTACACTGGGAGTTCCTTCAGGATTTACCGCCCTCGACCGATTGACAGGTGGCTGGCAAAAATCCGACCTGGTGATTCTTGCGGCACGTCCTTCTATGGGGAAAACAGCTTTTGTGCTTTCCATGGCGCGCAATGCGGCCATTGAACATGACGAACCTGTGGCTGTTTTTTCTTTGGAAATGTCGGCACTTCAATTGGTGATGCGTTTGATTTCTATGGAAACCGAACTTCCTTCCGATAAGCTGCGTCGCGGAGTGCTTGCCGACCACGAATGGCAACAACTCAACACCCGTATTACCAAACTGGAAGATGCTAAAATATTTATTGATGATACTCCTGCCTTATCTATTTTCGAATTAAGAGCCAAGTCGCGCCGACTGGTAGCACAGCATGGCATCAAGCTTATCATCATCGATTATCTGCAACTTATGACCGGCAATGCCGAAAGCAAAGGAATGCGCGAGCAGGAAATCAGTGGTATTTCGCGTGCATTGAAAGGTTTGGCCAAAGAGTTGAACATTCCTGTAATTGCCTTGTCGCAGTTAAGTCGAGAGGTGGAAAAACGTCCGGGTTCCAAAAAGCCTATATTATCCGACTTGCGTGAATCGGGAGCTATTGAGCAGGATGCTGATTTAGTATTGTTTATTTATCGCCCCGAATATTATAAAATAACAGAATTTGATGATAATACGCCTACCAAAGGTTTGGCCGAGATTATCATTGCCAAGCATAGAAACGGACAAATAGGAGAGGTGAAACTTAATTTTATCAGTCATTTCGGAAAGTTCAAAGATTATGAAGAGTTTGAAATCGGAGGCGAAATGGCAATGACACCCAATGAATCTTTTTACGAACCACAAACAAAAGTGCTTCCTTCGAAAATGAACCGTGGCAAAAAAGATTCAGACCTGCCTGAAGATGAATATCCGTTTTAAGTTTTTTTAAAATAGTTTTTCTATAGGTTATGCAAAATATCAGTGTAATTTTGTATAATAATTGAACTTATTTTGCGTTTACAAAAATCATTTGAAACATTAATCATGAAAAAGATTCTGATATTTCTGTTGTTCCTTTTAATATTCAAAGCCGGATACAGCTCTTATCTGCTGATACCTATGGATGAAGCACAGAAAAATCATCTCAAAGCTTATGGCGTTACCTATTGGATACTGAAATATGAGATTGAAGTTAGCTGGCTGTTAAACTACAGAGGTGGCAGCTTTATGGTCAAATACAATAAGGTGTTTCAGGACGAATGCAACATACGTGGAGTAACCTGCGATGTGATAGCCGATGTTCAGGCTACTGCGATATTAACAGAAATCTCCGACCCTGAAGTGAATATGGATGAAGTGAAGCTGGTGAAAGTGCCTAAGATAGCTGTGTATGCTCCTAAAGGTAGTCTGCCCTGGGACGATGCGGTTACATTGGTTTTAACCTATGCCGAAATTCCTTACGATGTGATTTATGATGAAGAAGTATTGAGCGGGGTTTTGCCTACTTACGATTGGGTTCACATGCATCATGAAGATTTTACAGGTCAGTATGGCAAATTTTGGGCAGCTTATAAAGATGTCAAATGGTATGTGGACGATAAGAAAGCTACTGAAGAATCTGCCCGAAAAATGGGCTACAGTAAGGTTTCGGAAATGAAACTGAGTGTTGCCAAGAAGATACGCGATTTTGTTGCAGGTGGAGGATATTTATTTGCGATGTGTTCCGCACCCGATAGTTATGATATTGCTCTTTCTGCCGATGGTGTAGATATCTGCGATGTGATGTTTGATGGCGATCCTACTGATCCCAAAGCTCAAAGCAAGCTTGATTATAGCCAATGTTTTGCCTTTACCAATTTCAAAATTTCAACCAATCCTTATGAGTACGAAGTTTCTGATATTGATGTAACCAACTATCGAAAAGTTACTCAGCAAAACGATTTCTTTACATTGTTTGATTTCTCAGCCAAATGGGATCCCGTTCCAACCATGCTGTGTCAGGATCATCAGCAAATATTAAAAGGATTTATGGGCCAAACGACTGCCTTCAACGAAAAGCTGATAAAACCCAGTACGTTAATATTAGGAGAAAACAAATCAGCAGGGGAGGCCCGATACATTCATGGAGAATTTGGCAAAGGAATGTGGACCTTTCTCGGCGGCCATGACCCCGAAGACTACCAGCATTTTGTTTATGACCCGCCTACGGATTTAAATTTGTTTCCCAATTCACCGGGCTACCGTCTTATATTAAATAATGTGCTCTTTCCGGCAGCAAAAAAGAAGAAACAAAAAACCTAAACCGGAAAATAACAAAATTCAAAAAACAAATTACAAATAAATCCCAAAAAGGAAAAATCAAATTTTAAAACCGTTTGAAACTGCTTGGTTTTTTTTTATTTTGAAATTGGAATTTATTTGTTATTTGGTACTTGGCAATTGATTATTAAAAATTTATGCGGAAGGTTTCATTGTTTATCAGTATTGACCGATAAAACCAGATTTTGCTTAATCTGTGATTTTATCTTA
>CAYYQJ010000517.1:0-2952 GCA_964473775.1 uncultured Bacteroidales bacterium
TATAGATGGAACTTCACAAACCATAGCTCAGGGAAACACCAACCCCAACGGACCTGAAATTATGTTGTACGGAAATGGTTCTACCGATTATGCCTTTAGTATTTATAATGCTTCAAACATTACGATTACAGGTTTTATCATCAGCAAATTTACCATTGGCATTGATGTGCTTGGCATTACCACACGTAACATCCTTATTAAAGGAAATTATGTGGGAACCAATTACAACGCTTCCGATACTTTGGGAAATTATATAGGAATAGAAGTGTTGGGAGGGCCCAAACATGTTATCATTGGTGGAAATACCATCAACGATCGCAATATTGTTTCCGGCAACAATCACATAGGCATACGCGTTGCCAATGCCGACTCCAATGTGGTAATTGGCAATTATGTAGGTGTTGACCGTACGGGTTCTTACGCTTTGCGCAATTACGACGGTATCTCAGTTGAAGGCAATGCCGCTTATAACATCATTGGCAGTTATGACATCAACGGGCGCAATCTGGTTTCGGGCAATGTGGCTTACGGCATTCCGGTTTTTGGAGCAGGGTGCAACCACAACACCATCATTGGTAATTATATAGGAACTGATGCAACAGGAAACACAGCCATACCAAACACCTATGGAGTGTTGTTTGACGATGGTGCTTCGTTCAATATTCTGGGTGGAAAGCATGCAGGCGCATGCAATCTGCTGTCGGGAAACAGCGGCTACGGTGTGTTTATATACAACAATTCGACCAATAGCGATACAGTGATTGGCAACCTTATTGGCACCAAAGCCAACGGAACGGAAGCTCTTCCAAATACCAATGGAGTGGTGATTGACGGCATTCCGCGTTATCATATTGTTGACAGTAATGTGATTTCGGGCAATATTCAGCAAGGCATTGTGATTCATGCCACCGGAACCGATTATAATATCATCACCAGAAACCATATTGGCACCGATTGGACTGATGCCATTTCCATTCCCAATCAGATGGATGGAATCAGGATTGGCGAAGGCCCGCAACACAACATCATAGGCGGTTCGGCAGCTTTGGCCAATGTGATCGCCAACAATGGAGGCAACGGGGTAACTGTTATGACCGAAGGCGATTATTATAATAAGATATCAGCCAATTCTATTTACCATAATGCTCAATTAGGGATAGATTTATATCCTGCAGGAGTAAATACCAATGATGCGAACGATGGAGACACAGGCCCTAACTTCGGCATGAATTATCCCGTAATCACTCAGGCAGATTATAATTCGGTTTCGGGCAATTATGTGATAGCAGGAAATATTGATACGCCTTCGCCGCAAACTGTGACCATAGAAATTTTTAAATCAGACAATAGTCCATCCGGTTATGGTCAGGGAGAGAAATATCTTACAAGTATTACGCCTGATGCATCAGGCAATTTTAATGTGGTTGTAGTAAATGGAATAGCCGGTGGCAACAAAGTTACTGCTACGGCAACCGATGCATTGGGAAATACTTCCGAATTTTCAGCTTCTGTGATGGTTACAGGAATGATTCAAATTGATAATCCTTCGGCCTTTCATGTGTATCCCAATCCTGGAAAAGAATTTATCAATATTGAACTTCCGTTGCTTGATGAAACTCTGGAGTTGAATATTTACAACCTAATGGGAAAAAAGATTTTGGCCCAAAATATCACCTCTGCCCTATCCAACTCTGTTTATCAGTTAAACATTGCAGCTTTGGAATCAGGCATGTACCTCATTCAATTAAAATCTAAGGAAAAATCAACCATGATAAAGTTTGTTAAATGTGATTAGCCCCTTATAATTAAAACCTCAAAACATTTTGGCAAAGTATTTTAAACAACAATGTTCAAGTAACAAATAACAAATAAATTACAATTTCAAAATCTAATAACGGTCTTGAAATTTGATATTTTGTTTTGGGTTTTATTTGTGATTTGTTTTTTGAGATTTGAGATTTTTTACAAATTATGATTTTCGAATTATGATTTAATAGGTTAGGATTTGAATTTATGATTATTGATATGAGAATTGAAAAAAAAATCTTTGGCAATTGATTATTATCAACCAAAATTTATTAGTTTTGAACTCAAATTAATAATTCTAATAAAAACGACAGCTACAGAAACTTTTCAATCACTAATAATTCCTGATTAATTAAAAACTAAAAAAATCATAAATCGCTAATCACTAATCACTAATCATAAATCTTAAAGCTTAAATAATATGATACGAGCATTAATTTTCGATTGGGGTGATACTATCATGCGGGATTTCCCGATGAAGAAAAGCCCGATGTATCAATGGAAACAGGTGGAATGGGTGCCTGGCGCTAAGGAGGCTTTGGAGGTATTGCATAATAAATTTATTATGGTAATAGCCACCAATGCAATGCAGTCGTCAACTCTGGATATGATGAAAGCATTGAAAAGAATTGGGGCTGATAAGTATTTCAGGCACTTCTTTTCTTCAAAAGAATTGGGATTCAACAAACCCGATAAACGATTTTTTCTTTCTATCGCTAATCGAATTCATGCCACGCCCGATGAGTGTGCTATGATTGGCAATAGTTATGAAAAAGATATTGAGGGTGCAAAAAGAAGTGGCATGTTTACCGTATATTTTAATGAAGATTCATTTGCAGGCGAGTTTCCAATGGCCGACAGAACCATAAAATCTTTATCAGAATTGCGCAACATTTTTGTTTGGGATATAATCATGTAAAAAACAGGGGGTGTGACAAATAAAAAACGCCCCGACTGTTGAAGTACGAAGCGTTTTTACAATCAATTCTAAACAAATTATTTTTCGCTGATATCAGCATACTCGGTGGTTGAATAAGCACCGGTTCTGAGTTTTTCGGCCACTTGTGCAAAACAATCGATGGTATAATTTACATCAAGATCGGAAGAGCGTCGTGTAGGGAAAGAGTGTTCAGAGCCGTGGAGATC
>CAYYQJ010000518.1:0-2945 GCA_964473775.1 uncultured Bacteroidales bacterium
GACTGGAGTTCAGACGTGTGCTCTTCCGATCTATGGAAATGATACGGGGCAGAAACATGGGCTTGGTGATGAGGGTGGCTATGTGTTTTTTCAGAAACACTCCGGCGCGGCGGTTGGGCAACACCACACAGATTTCGTTGAGGTGCCCGGCATGTGTATCCAACAGATGTTGGGCTGTTTTTTTTAAGAATTCCATATTATTGTTTAAAGAATAAAGATTCGGCTTCGCTGATGTTTTCGGGCTTTCCGAGGTCGAACCAAAGTCCATCGTCCACAAAGGTGGCAATGCGATGGTGTTGGGCCAATCCGAGATACATTTTGGTAAGAGAGAACTTTCCTTCAGGCAAATCCTGATGGAATATCATAGGGTCGATAATTTGTATGCCACTGAAAGCTACTTCGCTTAGATGGTGATGTTGAACAGCAATAATTTCTTCGCCTGTTTTGGTATTTCTCCATCCGCATAGTTTTCCCTGTGTGTCAGCCAGCAGATAACGGGTAGAAATTCTATGTTTCACAACCAATGTAGCCAAAGGTTTCAAATGATGATGAAGCAGCAAAGCCTCATTGAGGTTGGTGGTTGACAATACATCTGCATTATGTGCCACAAAAGGTTTGCCATCAGAAAAGAAATGCGCAGCCTTCACCAAACCGCCACCGGTGTCAAGCAGTTCATTGCTTTCATCAGAGATTTCAATATGAATATTGAATGAGTTTTTCTGTTTAATAAATTCCAGAATCATGCCTGAGAAATGATGCACATTGATGATGATTTCGTTCACGCCATAGCTTTTCAGATATTCAACCACATGTTCCAACATGGCTTTTCCGTTCACTTCCACCAGTGCTTTTGGCTTTGTTTCTGTAAGCTTTCCCAATCGGGTGCCCAATCCTGCAGCAAATATCATGGCTTTCATAAGTAGTCTCCTATCTGATTATTATTTCTGTTCCTGATGTGTCAGTTGAATATGGATGTCGTATTTCTTGCTGATAAAATCGGACAGTCGTTCTGCAAAATAAACCGAGCGATGCTGCCCGCCTGTGCAACCGTAATTAACTACCAAAGAAGAAAAGCCCCGCGAAATATAATTGTTTAGCGATTGGCAAACCAGATTGCTGGTGTTGGTGAAATAATCGTTCACCTCGCAGTATGCTTCCAGATAGGTTTTTACTTCCACATCCATGCCCGTAAGTTGTTTGTATTCTTTATACCTTCCTGGATTGGGCAAGGCCCTGCAATCGAAAACAAAACCGCCGCCATTGCCTCCCTTATCAGCAGGATATCCTTTTTTGAAAGAGAAACTATTTATGGTAAGGGTAAATTTGTCAGGCAATTCGTCCTGATAAGTCTTTAGTTTTTTCGATGCTATGATTTGCTGAAACACCTGAAACAGGGTAGGGGTGTCCACAGGCAAAGTGGTGTTGTCCAATATCCATTTCAGATTTTGAACGGCATAAGGAATGCTTTTCAGGAAATGCGCCTTTTTCTCATAATATCCCCTGAACCCATAAGCCCCCATGGCCTGCATGATGCGAATGAGCACATATCCATAATAATACTGGCGGAATTCGTTTTCGTTGATGTCAGTTTTCTTTTTCAGCAAAGCGATATAATAATCCAGCAATTCTTCGCGAACATTTTGGGGAATATCCGCCTTAGCATCATACAAAAGCGAAGCCACATCATATTGCAAAGCGCCTTTTCTGCCGCCCTGATAATCGATAAAAAACAACTTATCGTTTTGAATCATGATATTCCGCGATTGAAAATCGCGATAGAGAAAATAGTTGCAATCGGTTTTCAACAGATAATCCGACAGGGTATTGAAATCGTCTTCCAGCTTTTGTTCATCGAAATGGATGTGGGCTAATTTCAGAAAATAATACTTGAAATAGTTTAAATCCCACATCATTGATTGTTTGTCGAAACTATCGCGTGGATAGCAAACCGAGTAATCCATATCAACGGAAGCGTCCATCTGAAAGTCCTGCAACTGCGACAAAACCTCTTTATACAAACCAATAGTTTTATCAGAAAAGCCTTCGTTGCGGCTACTTTCAAGATACGAAAACAGGGTTTCGTCACCCAGGTCGGAAAGCAGGTAGAGGTTGTTTTCCAAATCTTCATTCAACACCGAAGGCACTGCCAGTCCGTGTTTTTCGAAGTGTTTGGTAAAACTGATGAAGGCAAGATTTTCTTTTAAATCATTATTATAAGCTGCAATAGCGCAATTATTAGCTGAGCTAAGTCTGAAATATTTGCGGTTTGAACCGGAAGCTGCAAGTTCTTCAATATGCAGGGGCTCTTCATTGAAATACCCTAAAAAAAGCCTTTTGATATGTTGATTAAGATTTGGATTCATAAATGCGTTTAAGTGGATACAAATTTAAGGAATAATTTCATTTCAGGGCATTTTATACAAAATGCTTGTGATTTCTTTTTTGTAATGATGAACTTGAGTTCACGCTGAAAAATATAAAATTAGAAAAAGCGCCACAGATTCTCAGGTTTGTTTAATTACTGCTTTTGCAATATTCTGTCAATATCAAAGGGTTTTGATATTTGGTTTTTTATTGATTGGAATTTACCTGCCTGACGAGAAGTAAGGTTTGTGATTTGTTTTTTGCTATTTGTTATTTTCCATATTGGTGTATATTATGGTTTATAATGGTTCTCCGAATCCACTACCTCATCCGATTTCTTATTAAATACTTTGCTTTTGTATTCCATTTGATAATATTCTTTAATTTTGCAAAAAAAACATAATGGATTTAAAAGAAATTATCACAGTAACAGGAAGACCGGGTTTGTATAAAATTGTCTCTAAGGCAAAAAATAATATCATTGTCGAATCTCTTTTCGAAACAAACAAAAGAATACCTGTTTACCCTTCTGATAAAATGAACAACATGGAGGATATCAGTATCTTTACCAATGATGCTGA
>CAYYQJ010000519.1:0-2943 GCA_964473775.1 uncultured Bacteroidales bacterium
TTATGAAAGGGAATGTATGTTTGGAAAAATCGCAGATGGCAAAATGATTTTAAACGATGCAGGGATTATTGCAAATGAGGAATGGATTAAAACATTCGAAATAAGAAAAAACATGCAATTGGATGTTTATGTGATTATGCCAAATCATATTCATGGAATTATTGTCATCACTCCCAATGTGGATGCCGTAGGGGCGTATTGCATACGCCCCTTATTGCATACGCCCTGTGAATTACAACCGATTAATGTTAAAAATACGCGAAAAGATGAAAACACAACATCCAGGGGCGTATGCGATACGCCCCTACAATCGCCATCCAACAACATTGGGTCCACTATCAGAGGTTATAAATCAGCGGTTACAAAAAGAATCAATCTATTGTATCATTGTAAGGGAATGGCGGTTTGGCAACGCAATTATCACGACCATATCATACGCAATCACGAATCTTATCTAAAGATTTCGAATTATATCATGCATAATCCTGAAAATTGGAAGAATGATGTGTTTTTTAAAGAATAAATAGGTTTCGGTTTGCCTGCAGGCAATTGCATTCCCATTTCGGCAAAAGTTTCACCTCTAATGGGCGCATTGCATACGCCCTTTACTTTTTCGAAAATTGTTCAATAAAATGCATTTTTGGTAAAGAATTTGCAGTGCATCTGTCCATAATTCAAAAACATCTCAGCCATGAAAAAAAACATCCTCTTACTTTCGTCTATTTTTATTTGTCTTACCTTTCAATCCTTTGCACAAAAGGAAAGCACAGAGTATCGTCTAACTTTGCGCGATGGAAATGTAATAAGCGGAACTGCGCAACTTAGTAATATAAGCCTTCAAACCAAATGGGGCAAACTAGATATCCCATTGAAAGATATCAGCGAACTGGTATTGGGTGTTAATCCCGAAACTTCAGCTAAAGACAAGATAAAAGCATTGATGATTGACCTGAACAACTCAACGCTCGACATACGTAAAAAAGCCTATGAAGATCTGATTGCCTTACCAATAGGATGCATACCCGTGATGGAAGAGATTATGGCCTCCGAAGAAAATGTTGCCGCCATGAACGACGATTATAACGCTGACCTGGCTTTGAGCGAACTAAAATCCAATTATGGCTATACGGAGAACACCGAAAGCGAAGATGTGGTGGTTACTTCCTTTGGCTATCGCATCGGAGGAAACATCAATCTGAAGAATATCAGCCTGAAAACCGAGTATGGAAACCTTGAAGTGCCACGCGCAAAGATTAAAGGTGTTGAAGTGTTTTTTAAAAGTAACGATGGCAGCGAATCAACATTTATACTCAATGCCAATAAAAACATCAGTGGAAACACCAATGGAGGCTGGTTAAAAACGAGTATTTATGTTAAAAGTGGTCAAAAAATCAGCATAACAGCCAGTGGAGAAGTTACTCTGGCAAGCTTATCAGGCTATAAATACAAACCCGGAGGTCAAAGTTCAAGCTCAACAGGAATTAGCGATTTAGGAGATTCCGATTATTCAAGCTCTTCCACCACCTCCTACCCTTCCTACGGCAATCTGGTTTATAAAATCGGAGAAAATGGAACCATGTTGAAAGCCGGATCCATGTTTAAAGGCACAGCTTCAACAGCAGGCTACATCTATATTTCAATTTACGAAACGGTTTATAATGCTGCAAATACAGGCAGTTATACCGTTAAGATAAAAGCGAATTGATGCCTAATAGTTAATACTGAGAAAAAATCACCCTGTAATTATAAGGGAATCTTTGTTTGATTAAATTTCCGTTATGGAATCCCCTACTTCCAATTCTATAGGCTCTTTTTTATAAGTAAATATGAACATATTTCTGCGGCCTTTCAGTTCATATATGTGATCTGTCACTTCCAGCAGACTGGCTTCGCGCAAACCCAGAACCATGGCTTTTCTGTTTACCTCAAGATACTCTTCAATGCGCTGCTGACGGGTTTCGCCACCATGCCCTTCAGGATTGGCATCCAGATAATGAGGATTGATTTGAAAAGGAATCAGATTTAAACTTTTAAAACTTTTTGGCTGCACAATAGGCATATCATTGGTGGTACAAATGGTAGGTCCGGCAATGTTTGAACCTGCACTCCATCCTGAAAAAGGCATTCCTTCAAGCACTCTTCTTTTAATTGGCTCCAAAAGGCCATTTTTCTGGATAAGTTTCAGTAGCTGAAAAGTATTGCCCCCTCCTACCGCTATGGATTTGGCTTGTTCAACCGCTTTGATGGGGTCATCAAAATGATGAATGGAAATAATATCCAGTCCTGAAGTTTTGTAAACTGTTTTCACTTTGGCTTCGTAATCGTCCCAATTAACAGTAACACCTGCATAGGGAATAAATAAAACCTTTTTTACAGCGTATTTTTTATTGAAATCGCTGATATACCCGGTAGCCCATTCAAGGTATTGCTCGCCAGGATTTGTTGAATTGCTGAGAAGTAAGAGTTTCATTGTTGTGATTTGTGATTTGGTATTTATTATTATTGATAATCAATTAGCGGTTTTTATAAAAATTCCTTAGTGGTTCTTTGTGGTCTAAGTGTCTTAGTGGTTTTCTTCAAACTTCTTATTTCGCATTCTTTTTCGCAAACAATGCCCCAATATCCGTAGCTATAGTAAAAGTGTTGGGTGCGGCGGCCAAATGATACTTCGACCAGGCATAACTGATTCGAAATTTATACACATTGATTCCGCAACCTAATGAAAAACCGACAATGCCTTTCTTGACTTCAGTACGCATTTCGCGACGACGCTGATAGTTGTATCCAAGACTGATATAAAAACGTTTTACGGGATAAAACTCCACTCCCAAAACAAAATGGCGCATCAGTTTATCTGTAAATTGCTCAAACTTGCCTACTTTAATGGTATCGCCACTAGATCGGAAGAGCACACGTCTGAACTCCAGTCACCTGAAGCTATCT
>CAYYQJ010000520.1:0-2940 GCA_964473775.1 uncultured Bacteroidales bacterium
TTTTAACGTTTTTTGATTAAAAAGTGGTCAACGTTTTTCAGGCATCGACAATTTTATCTTTACGTCCTTGCTTCCGTCTTCCGTCTTCCTACTTCAGACTTCGGTCTTCCGTCTTCCGACTTCGGTCTTCCTACTTCTTCTCCTCACAAAGTTCAGTTAAAACGCCCATAGTTGATTTTGGATGCAGAAAAGCAATGGATAAACCTTCGGCACCTTTCCGTGGAGTTTTATCAATTAGTTGCACGCCTTTTTCGGCAACTTCCTCTAATGATGCTTCGAGATTTTGAGCAGCAAACGCCAAATGATGTATGCCTTCGCCCTTTTTTTCTATAAATTTACCTATTGGACCTTCCGGATCGGTCGATTCCAGTAGCTCAATTTTGGTTTGTCCTACCATAAAAAAGGCTGTTTTCACCTTTTGTTCAGGAACTTCTTCTATGGCATAACACTTAAAACCCAGTATGTTTTCGTAGTAACTGATAGCTGTTTCAAGGTCTTTTACAGCAATACCTATGTGTTCGATGTGTGAGATATTCATAATGCAGAATTTTCCGACAAAATTATATCTCTATTTGGATTTCTGTTAAAAAAAGTTAATAAATATTACATTTTTTTTGAGAAATGTCAGAAGAAGTGAAAACGTAGCATTTTACGTCAGCTGCAAATAGGGAGGTTTTTTTTAGTTCTTAATAAAGTCGCATCCCCAATACCGCCTTCAGTTTAAAGATATTCACCACATAATCAATCTTAGCTTTAAGCAGATACAAACTGCTTTCCGAAACAGAGGTGGTGGCATCCAGCAAATCAAGGTTGGTGATGGCTCCGGCTTTGAAATTAATTTCCGCCAACTGATGCGCCTTTTGTGCCTGGGAAAACTGCAAACGAAACTGATCTATTTTTTTGAGTGCAGTTTTCATGTTGGTTTCGTTTTCTATCACTTCATTGCTAATGGTGCGTCGTGTGGCTTCGGTTTCAAAAGAATTGCTTTGTATCATGGTTTTCGCCTGAACCAAATTGTATTTTGTACGTGTTCCTTCAAATATAGGGACTTTCAGACCCAGACCGACAGCGTAATTGGCAGTCATTTTGTTGAGTTCAGGAATAAATCCGTTTTTAAATCCACCGGATGCAATAAAATCAAGAACAGGTAACCTTTGTGTTTGCACCAATTTCAGGCGAAGTTTGGAAAGGATGTCCTTATCTTTTTCAATCTGCATCTCGAAACGGTTGTTGAACGCAAAGGAAACCAAAGAATCCGCATTAATGGCCGGTGGAATAATATCCAGTTCGTTTTTAAGCAAATGTACTGTGTTTTCAGACTGCCCAAGCAGGGAATTCAACACCGATTGCTGTATAGTTTGGGCAGCCTCCAAATCGAGTAATTGGCTTGCAATATTCGATATTTTAACCTGAATAGTGAGAATTTCATACTCAATGGCTGAACCGGTTTCCTGTTTTTTCTTCACCCATTCCAGATGTTCTTCCAGTGTTTTTTTCTGTTCATTTTTTATATTAATGGCTTGCTGCAGATACACCAGAGTATAATAATTGCTGATGGCTGCTATAGCCATTTTCTGCCGTGTTTGCTCTATGCCTTGTGATGTCAGCTCTTTATTGATTTTCTCTACTTTTATATTTCCCGTAGTACGTCCAAAGTCCCAGATATTTTCGTGAACATTGATGGCTGCATTAAAGTTATTGGCCGGATAAAACTCAAAAGTTCCCAGTCCGGGGAAGGTAAGTTCAGGAACAGGCCCCAGTCGGGTGTAAGAACCATTAAAGCTGATATCCGGAAAAAACGATGATTTAGCCAGATTAATTTTGGCCTCAGCCATTTTCAAACCTTCTTCTGCTTGTTTAATGCTTGGATGATTCTGAATTACATCACTGATAATTTTACTCAGCGATACAGAATCTATCGTTTGTGCCAATGACCGGTTTGGCTGCAGAAACATTAGGCTGCAAACCATTAATAACAGAGTTCGTTTTAATATTTTATTCATAAACTGCCGGATTTTCTAATTCTTTTTTCTTTTGACGTCTTTTGTTGGCCAGTAAAAATATTGGTATTCCACCTAAAAGAGTGATATAGGCCGCGATAAGAAAATCGTCGTCTATACCTTCAATAAATGCCTGTTGACTAACATTGCCAATAATTAATGCTTGCCCTTGTTTGGCTGCAATGCCTGGTGGACTGCCCACATTGCGTTGCAAATAGCTATTGAGTTTGTTGGAAGTCATAATATATTCCTGTGAACGGGGCTGCATGGATTCACCGAACATTTGAGTATGATAGTTGATTCGTGAGGTAAGCATTGTTGCCAGCAAAGCAACACCCAGACTTGCTCCCAACTGTCGAATCGTATTAGTAATGGACGATGCCTGTGCCATTTTATCGCGTGGAACGGTTGAAAAAGCAACTGCATTGAGCGGCGTAAAAATCAATCCCATAGCAAAACCCCTGATATAAAGCGAAACCATTATAAAATGATGTTCCGTTAGAAACGAAAGCTGGCCATTCATATAAAAGCTTAAAGCCAGCAACACAATGCCCGCAATCATAGGAATCTTGGGATTTACTTTATCGGCCAATTTTCCTGCAATTGGCGAAACCAGCCCTTGCAATATTCCAACAGGCATAAATACCGACCCCGCCTGAAGAGCAGTATATCCCAGCGAATTCTGTAAATATAAAGGCATAAGAAACGTACTTCCAAACATACCAATTGTAAACACAAAAAGTGTTAGGTTGGCAATGCCGAAATTATAATTCCGCAACAATCGTAAATCAATCAGAGGCTCTTTTACGGTTAACTCTGCCGTCAGAAACACGGCAAATGATATCAGTGCAATTGCAAAACAAATTAGGATATATGGTGCATGCCAGCCTGCCGAATTGGTAGCGGCATTGCCTTCAGCCAAAGCATACAGTGTTAATGG
>CAYYQJ010000521.1:0-2938 GCA_964473775.1 uncultured Bacteroidales bacterium
ACGGCACTTTTGTAAACAATTTCAGAGTAGATAGCTGCCTCTTGCAAGCCGGCGACGAATTAAAAATTGCCCACACCCTCTTGCCTTGGATGCAATACATTCCGCATACTCAGGCCAAACAAAATGTCAAAACAAAAAAGAAATCGAATTTATGGCTCATACTCGCTATTGCGCTAACAGGCATGGCTCTCCTCACAGTTTCTGCATGGTTTATAGGCAACAAAACAGGCCTTTTCGACAGCAATAAAACTGATTCTCTTTCACACGACTCCGTACCTTCTTTCAACAACCTGAAAGATTTGGTTAAATACGCCGAAAAAGCTGTTTTTCTTGTCGAAACACAAAATAGTTCAGGCAAAGCAATGATGTTTGGAACCGGATTTTTTATCAGCCATTCTGGCATAGGCATCACCAACGCCCATGTGCTGCAAGGCGGAAGCGCATGGAACATAAAAACCCACGACGGAGAAACTTACAGAGTGAGCAAAGTACTGAAAATAAACTCCACTTACGATTATGCCATATTTCAGGTGGACGACCCTAATGATATCACCGTTTTGAAAATATCCGACGAATCCCCCGAAAAAGGTCAGGATATATGCGTCTTAGGCAATCCACAGGGCATAGAAAGCACCTTAACAAAAGGAATCATTTCAGGCTTAAAAGGTGGCACCGAAAAAGAAATCATCAACGGCAATTTTGGCGAAGGCAACTCATTTATACAAATAGATGTAGCAATCTCCCACGGCAGCAGCGGCAGCCCCGTCATGAACATGAAAGGCGAAGTCATAGGCATTGCCACCCTCTCCTTTGCCGAAGCTAATTGCGTAAACTGCAACTTCGCCGTAAACATCGACAAACTAAAGAGCGACCTGGAAACCCTCGGAATTAGATAATCTAAAATTACCAATGACTAATGACTAATGACTAATGACCAATGACCAATAACCAATAACAATTAACCATTAACCAAAAAATAAAAGCTATGAATATTATTAAAGAATTCAAGGACTTTGCCCTAAAAGGCAATGTGATGGACCTTGCCATAGGTATCATTATAGGCGCGGCCTTCGGAAAAATCGTTTCTTCTCTGGTGGCAGATATAATTATGCCCCCCATCGGTCTTCTGGTGGGTGGAATCAATTTTTCGGATATAAAAATCACGCTTCACGATGCCATTGTAAACCCCCAAAACGGCCAAATCCTCAAACAGGCCGTTTATCTCAACATAGGCAACTTTCTGCAAACCCTGTTTGATTTTATGATTGTTGCTTTTGCTATTTTTATGATGATTAAAACCCTCAACCGCATCAACAAAAAAATAGTCGAAGCTCCCATCAAGCCTGCCCCACCCACAAAAGACCAGGTGTTATTGACCGAGATTCGCGACTTGCTGAAAGAAAAACAAGAAACACTTTAAAATTATCGGATATGAAAAAAGTACTACTTCTGATGCTTATCATCTTATCAGGCAGCCTGGTTTTCGGACAGGACCCCATCAACAAAGTAGCAAAACCATTAGATCGCTCGGAATTGAATGTGCCCGATACAGTGAAACCCTGGACCATTTTAGGAAATGCTACTCTCAACATCAATCAGGCAACTTTCACCAATTGGTCGTCGGGCGGCCAGAATTCTTTTGGTGTTGGGGCTTTGTTTAGCCTCAAAGCCGACTATAAAAAGAAAAAACAATCGTGGAAAAATGCTTTAGACCTGGCTTACGGATTTCAATTCCTGGGCAAAGCAAAAAATGCCCGCTTCACTAAAACCGACGACAAAATAGAATACACTACCTCCTATGGATATGCCATATCAAAACACTGGGATGTAACATTACTATGCAATTTTCGTTCGCAATTTACCGACGGATATAATTATCCCAACGATAGTGTAAGCATTTCCAGATTTCTTTCTCCAGGTTATCTGGTTGGTGGCATTGGTGTTAATTATGTTCCTGCCGAATATTTCACCCTCTATATTTCGCCATCAGCCGGAAGGTTTACATTTGTTATCGACGATACGCTTTCGGCACATGGAGCCTTTGGTGTTGATAAAGGCAAGAAAATGAAAGGAGAATTTGGCCCCTATGTTCGTGCAGTTTTCAATAAAGAATTGTTTAAAAACATCACATTGAATTCCTCTCTCGAAATGTTTAGCGACTATTTACATAAATTCGGAAATATAGATGTCAACTGGAATGTACTCATTGGCTTAAAAGTAAATAAATGGTTATCAACCACCATCAACACCCAACTGATTTATGACGATGATGTCATGATAAAAACCTCTGACAGCGAAGGTCCACGAACTCAGTTCAAAGAAGTGATTGGGGTTGGATTATCTTATTCTTTCCATTAAAAATTCAAAACTTAGTTCAAGGTTTTTCCTGGTAGCAAATATTAAAATTGAAGCAAAACAAGCCTCTCTTAAAAATCAGAAGCTTGTTTTGCTTTTTCTTCAATTTTATGGTTTTAAACAACCACATGCCCCCCTTTCTTGATATTATCCTTATATCTTACCTCATAATTCTTACAATCCCCTTATATCCTATTATGTTATTTCGCAGGGTAATTGTTAGAAATCATGAATTGTACACTACTTGTTTTTTTATACCTCAGCGGCGTAATATTTATCTTAGGATTAATGTATTTGCTCAGCAGGCTACTCAAAAGAAATTAACATAAAACAGAAAAACCATGCTGTTTATAATAATAGACAGCTATCTTTGTAAGAGATTTTTTTACAAAATCTTTATAACTATTTCGCTAACTTTGTCCATCCAAAAAAATTAACAAATTGATTAATTTAGTTAAAAAGAAATTCTCAACAACCCTGCAATATATAGTGGGCCTATTGTTGATAACCTTGATATCTTTTGCCTGTTTCACCGCCACAGATCGGAAGAGCACACGTCTGAACTCCAGTCACCTGAAGCTAT
>CAYYQJ010000522.1:0-2937 GCA_964473775.1 uncultured Bacteroidales bacterium
AATACGAAATACCTGCGCCCATATCTTTTTGTTTATTTTCGATTGTAAAAAGATTGGGACACTTCGGACAATCATACTCTGAATTTGCATAGGATTTACCTTCTTTATATCCGCTCTTCCAAATTCTTTTATTTAAGGGACAATCATCTACGTAATTGAAATCACTGCCTTTTATCCAAATTGATTGCTTTTTATGTGAAATACTTTTCATTTCCTTATAAAAAAATTCCCTTTTTGGTGAAAATAACCACCGTTTGCAATTAATGTTATTTATAATCAGAGATGGCAATGTTTCAGTGAAAAACGTTTTTGTATATTCAGATGAATCAGTGAAGTATGCCGACAAATCAATTTCAATTCCTCCAATGCCCAATTTTTCCATTTCAATGATTTTGCGCACATTACTAAAATGAGTTACTGCAATTTCAATAAATAATTTACGCCCTTTTGATACTACAATTATATCAGGCACAATATTTCCAGTCTTTTTTTCAAGATATACTTCTGACAATTCAATTTCAAGGGCATCATGTAATTGATAATCTCTTGCAAATAATGCAGGTAGAAAAATACTTTTAGAATTACTTAGAATTTCCTTTGCTTTTAAATGTAACGCAGTTTGTAAACCAAAATTGCAAGCGCTACTATGTGCAAAATGTGGAACATTTTTATTTCCTATTCTTGCAATTACAACAGAACCACAACATGGGCAAAAACAATCTTTCTGCTTGCCGCTTTCAACATCAAAAATAGAAATTAGTTCACCATTTTTAATTGCAAATGGTAATTTGATTTTATTTTCCATTTAATTGCAGGTTGAATTAGAAATTTGTGGAATATAATTTCAGACTAACGGGGCGAGGTTTTTAAAATGGCAGTTCAGGTGAAATGATGTTTTGGAGGATTGTGAAATCATCTTCAGCAATTATATTTTCGTGCTTGTAATTTAAGGTAATTATTGCTCCTTCCTTTTGATAAATGAGAATGCAACTACTGGTACCTTTTTCTGTAAGTGTCTTTATTAATTCAACACGATTAAAATTTTCATCATTGTATGGTATCTTTCTTACCCCATCCTCAAATTGTATCTGAATGATTTTGCCTTTTAATTTTTGAATTTTGCTCCTTATAGTAGTATCTGGAATAACGCTTTTTACAATTTCTATTTTTTCTAGTTTTCCAGGATGATCATAACCTGCTAGAAAATCAATACCTGTATTAGCAAAATGCTTTTTGGCAAAATAAGTATACAATTCAATGACGTCTATTCTTACTGCCTCATCTTCCGGATGCATAAAATCTCCATAAAAAGCGTCATGAACTTCAAAATCAATATTTATATAGTTTTGTCTGCGACTGGATTTATCTTTTATATGGTTGATATTTGAAAGGACACTGGCTTGAGTATTCATTGTACGGATAAGCATGCTTTCTTCAAAACAAAAAGACTCATAATAAAAGGTCCGGGCTATTTCAACAAGAAATGAAGTGAATGGATTTTCCGGGAATAATTCATTGGCATCAGGACACTGATGTTTCAAATTATCATTGGTGCTGACAATGACGTAGAAATAATTAAATCTCAGCATTTTTTATAGTGTTTGCTTCGTAATCGTTTTTTGTTAAGCTAAAATCAGTATCAATAATCTTCACCTCTTCGTATTCTAAATCATAAAGTTTATAAACCATAATGTCTATTTCTTTATCGGTATCATCAATTTGTTTTTTTAGTTCCAGCGCCTTTTTGCTTTCAGTTTGAAAGTATTCTTCCCATTCGGCTTTTTGTGAGAGGGATAGTTTTATTTTCTTTTTGTCGAGTTCTTTGATAAAATCGGCGTAAGAGAGCAGATACCAGTTTTGGAGTTTGGTTGGTAAATGTTCTAATGAAAATTCGCGTTGGATGTTGCGTTGGAATTTCTGGGAGAGGTCTTGTATTTGTTTGTTGAGGGAGAGCATTATGTCGGCTTTTTTGATGAAGGGGAGTTGCTGCTCATCATTTAATTCAGGAATAGGAATTTGCTCAAAATATTGTGGTTTAACTTCAATATATCCACCACTACGAACCACACAAATGGATTTAAGAAAATACCAGATGAGTTTTGAATTTAAAACTGGTAACAAAAATTTCCCTTCCATAATAGGATTGTTTAAATGAGCCAATGATAACATTACTGCCGGGGCATTCAAATACACACCTTTTTCGTCCAAAGAAAATTTACTTTTGTTTTGTAAATTTGGAAAAACAATTTTTGGTTGTTCGAATAAATAATAATAGGCACAATTTCTTAATTCCCACCAATAATCTCCTTTATCAAATCTTGATTTTGCTTTTTGTTCGAAAGGTAATAAATGATACATTATATCCGGAAATTGACCTTTCATTTTTTCGAGTGCATCAGTTTCAATCAAGTTGCCATATTTTTCTTTTGTCCATTTACTTTTTAAAAGAATTAATGACTGTATTGATTCACTATTTATCCATTTGCTAAGTTCCCTGCCTTCGTAAATTGGCTTTACAAATTCTTCGTTTTTAATTTGATCATTAGGAATAATAAAAGCTTCATTTAACCCAGTGATTATACCTCGATAGGTTTTGTTAAACTTTTTTGTTATTAAGGGATGTTTGCAAATTTTATTGATTATTTCGCTATCCTGATTGCTGGCAAACGACCAGTTTTCTTTTTCGAGTTTATCTTGCAGTAAAATAACCGATTTGTAAAAATCAATAGTTGATTCATTCCCTTTGTTGATTTTTATGTAATTAAATCGGTTTTCATTAGAACTTTGGTTTTTTCCGATAAAAATAATAGGATAGGTAGTTGCACCTTCGAATATCTGCACTCCAGTGAAATCAATATAATTTTGGATTGTTGTATTGTTTTTTAGCCAATCTCTTAGATTAATAGCAGCTTTAGTTTTATCGAATGTGTTAGAGAT
>CAYYQJ010000523.1:0-2930 GCA_964473775.1 uncultured Bacteroidales bacterium
ACAAAAAACTAATCACATATAAATCTCACAAATAATGAAATGTCAAATATCAATACCATTTGAAAATTTCAAATTATCCGCCTCGCGACAAACCCTGTTTGTTATTTGTTATTTGAAAATTGAAGTTTAAACAAGTATGGCTAAAATCAAAACTAATTTCTTTTGTCAGAATTGTGGCGCACAATCATCACGCTGGATAGGTCATTGTCCGGCCTGTGGCGAGTGGAATTCTTATGTGGAAGAAGTGGTAGAACGCGATGCTTCAGGAGGCAAAAGCCGCTTGTCGGCCAGCTTGAAATCGCAGCCTAAACTCATCAGCGAAATTGATATCGACGAAAGCAAACGCATAGATTCGGGCAACAACGAACTCAACCGTGTGTTGGGTGGCGGCATAGTTCCCGGTTCGCTGGTGCTGATAGGAGGTGAGCCCGGCATAGGAAAATCCACGCTGATGCTTCAGGTGGCATTAAGTATCAAGCATCTCACGGTGCTTTATATCACAGGCGAAGAAAGCGAACAGCAAATTAAAATGCGAAGCGAACGCATAGGCATCAGCAGCGAAAAATGCTACATACTGAACGAAACCAACACCCAACAGATTTTTCAGCATATCGAAAAAATAAAACCCTCTATTGTGGTTATCGATTCTATTCAAACCCTGCAAACAGAATTTATAGAATCGTCGGCAGGCAGCATTTCGCAGATACGCGAATGTGCGTCGGAGTTTCAAAAGTTTAGCAAACTCACTGCTACTCCTGTTTTTCTGATAGGTCATATCACCAAAGATGGCACCATTGCCGGACCCAAGATTTTAGAACACATGGTGGATACCGTGCTTCAGTTCGAAGGCGACCGTCATTATATGTATCGCATTTTGCGCTCGGTGAAAAACCGTTTTGGCTCCACTTCCGAGTTGGGAATTTATGAAATGCAAAACAGCGGCCTGCGCGAGGTGGCCAATCCTTCGGAGGTGCTTTTGTCGCAACGCGACGAAAACCTCAGCGGTATTGCCGTTTCGTCAACCATCGAGGGACTCAGACCTTTGCTGATAGAGGTACAATCTATTGTAAGCAGCGCCGCTTACGGAAATCCGCAGCGCTCGGCAACGGGTTTCGACCTGCGCCGCATGAATATGCTGCTGGCAGTGCTCGAAAAACGATGCGGTTTCAGGCTGGGTGCCAAAGATGTGTTTTTGAATATTGCCGGAGGCATTCGCGTTGACGACCCTGCCATCGACCTGGCTGTGTTGGCATCTATTTTATCTTCAAACGAAGATATTCCAGTAAATATGAAGAGTTGTTTTGCGGCCGAGGTGGGTCTTTCGGGCGAGATTCGCTCCGTAAACCGCATTGAGCAACGCATTTCGGAAGCCGAAAAACTGGGCTTCGAAGAGATTATCATCTCTAAATACAACACCATCAGTCTTGACAAGAAAAACTTCAACATCAAAATCATACCCATACGAAAGGTGGAGGAGTTGTTTTCTTATTTGTTTGGGTAGCGATATAGTAGATGGTGATTTTATGCAGTCGGTTATAATTATGAAACAGCGCCTATAACCTCATCACGTAGTTTTTACCTTGCATTTTTTTTATTTATTGTAAATTCCCCATGAAGGGTGAAACAACAAACTATAAAATTGATTTAGGTAGAACCTTCATCAATTGCGTAGTAACCCTTACCCTCTTTATTTAGTAACCGCAATCTGAACCTTTCCTTCAGAATCATTACGATTTAATAAAATCAGGTATTTTTTGTCGGCTGGCATGCTGCTGCATTTAATTTCAACTTCTTCGTCAACCACCAGTTTAGAAGGGTTTTCAGGCACTTCTTCATTGGGAGTGGTAGCAAAGAAATATAAGAAATCGCCACCCATAATATGAGCCAGAATGATGGTGTTGTTGGATTTAAATTTTATATCTGCCACTTCTCTCGACTGGGGTGCCAAATCCAATTCGTAAGGTTCAAAGTTTTTGGGATAGATCAATTGTTCATCAAAAAATGTGAGCATCACCCTCGGATTGTCAACATTCTGCAACAAAATAGTAAGCATGGCTTTGTAGGTTAGCTTAATCATGTTATCTTGTTTCTGCGCATAATTGGGAATGATGCTTTTCACCTTACCAATAAGTTGCAACTGACTGTCGCGCTCGGTTATGAACTCTGTTTTTATGGCAGTAACTTCGGCAAGTAATGGAGCGCCCAAATCGGCCACATATTCTGTGCAATATTTCTCAAGCAATTCAATTTTAATAAGAAAGTCGCTTAAGGGTGCTTTTTTGTAAGGTGAAATTCCATGAGGAAAAAACTTTTTATCTTCTGATGAATTTTTACCGAATTTATACCTTACATCTGTTTGAACCTTATCAACCACTATCCCCCAATTTTTCCTGATTTGTTTAACCGCCCCTGTTTCTGACATCTGGTCCGACAAATCCTGCATGTTTTGCGAAATAACACCAAACATTAGGTTGTAAGCGGTTCTAATTTCCAGAATTATCGGATTGTAAACCGCTAATCCTGTGGCTACCAAACGATCAATTAATATCAGAATAAATTGTGCAAATATACTGCGACCAACTCTGACTCCTTCAAAAGGATACTTAGTATAACCTTCTAACTTTCTCATAATCTTACCTTTCTTTTTTTAATTGTTACTTTTTTTAATTAAATTGCCCTTCTTCTTATAAATGTCCCGCAAAGTTAAAAATAATTGGTGATATGTGTTAGATTATTTGTATTTTATTTTAGCTTAACTATAACCACTTTATTTTACATTACGCATAAACCTCTATATTAGACGATTTGCTTTAATTGTAAATTGTATTTATTTTGGAATGACCAAGCATAATCTTGTTTATCGTTACTCAGTGTTTATGACTAATGATAAACCAGTTGGTTTTACACTACTCAGCGTTTATGAGTAACGA
>CAYYQJ010000524.1:0-2917 GCA_964473775.1 uncultured Bacteroidales bacterium
GAGATAGCTTCAGGTGACTGGAGTTCAGACGTGTGCTCTTCCGATCTAGTTTCGGCCATGGAAATTTTGATGGTTATGTTCTGAATTTAAATAAAAACGGAGATACTATCTGGACTAATACCTATGGAGAGGATAAAGAAGATATTTTGTATTCAATAAAACATACTCCTGATTCGGGATTTATTTTTGTTGGTGCAACTATGAGTTTTGGTGCAAGTTTACACGATTTCTGGCTTATGAGATTTGATAAAAACAAAAATTTATTGTGGAAAATACCTGAACCGTGGATTACTGGTCCAGCAGACGACTATGGATATTGTGTAACTTTAAATGATTCATCACAGTTTGTTATGGCTGGGGCAACGAATGGTGCAGGTAATGGAGGGATGGAAATAAGTTTTGTGGTTATGGCTGATTACTGGAATTTCAGATGCAGCATGTCTGATGGTTCAACTGCTGACGATTTTGCACGTTATGCAGTACAGACTTTAGATAAAGGTTATGTTATGATTGGAACCACACAAGGATTTGGGAATGGATTAATCAATATTTATGTCTTAAAAATCGATCCAGATTGCAGTAAAAGTTCTAGTACAACTCAAATTACCGGAATTGAAAAAATTGAAAAAGAACCTTCGAATTCATTCTTTGGAGTCTATCCAAATATTTCTTCAGGCAAGTTTTCTTTGAAACTCAATAAAATAAATCAAGAATACAAAGTGGTGGTTTGTGATATCATGGGCAAGCAAATTTATTCTAATATAATCAGTCAGAATAACTCAGGAGAATTTCAGATTGATATTTCAAACAATGCCGCCGGCTTATATTTTATTACAGTTTCAGACAAGGAAAATTTTTCATGCCGGAAAATAATAAAACAGTGATTATATGCTCATGACAGACAACATCTTTAATACTAATAAAAAGATTCTGATAACATCTCTGTTATTGTTTGTCTTTAATTTTTTACTAAAAATTTATGGTATTTCTACTTACGAAATCGCTTTGGATGAGCCATTCAGTATTTATTATGCCCAAATGGATTTACATTCAATCTTTAACATTTGCAGTGGGGGAAATAATACTCCTTTTCACTTCATCCTTTTACATTTCTGGATAAAGATGTTTGGCATGTCAGCCTTTTCGGTGCGTTTTTTATCGGTACTATTTAGTTCTTCTGCAGTGGTGGTGGTATATCTTACCGGACGAAAATTCTTTTCTTATCAAACAGGAATTTTTGCTGCTTTGATTTTTAGTTTATCGCAATTCCATGTTTACTTCGCGCACGAAGCAAGGGTATATCCTATGTTTGTTTTTCTTACGGCATTAAGTCTCTATTTTAATTTGTCGGCAGTTACTTATCCGCAAAAGAAAGGAGCTTTTGTCTGGTTATTTATTGCCAATTTACTACTGATTTATGCGCATTACTTCGGATTTTTTGTAATCGCCACCGAAATGGTTTGTTTGTTTTTTATCCCTAATTTCAGAAGTATTTATAAAAAGCTACTCATTGTATTCATACTATTGGCACTTTGCTATCTTCCGAATATTATCATTTTCTATCAAAGATTTGCCTCAACAATCCAACAAGGCACCTGGGTTAAAACACCCCAATTTAGTGAACTTTATGGCAATCTAAACCGCTTTCTGAATTCAAGATATGTGATGCTGGTTTTAATAATTTGCGTTCTTTTGAATCTTGGGCTCAACCTAAAAAAAAGGCAATTTACAAACAAGGTAATAGGATTTAAAAAAAACATCCCTTCAAGAATTATTATAATCTGGTTTCTATTTCCTTATCTTAGCATGTTCTTACTTTCTTATCGTGTACCCATGTTTCTCGATAGGTATATAATTTATATTTCCTTGAGTTTTTATATTCTGATTGCAATGTTTCTGGGGAAATTTACCGCCAATCCTTCGGTTAAAATGATTTCTTTTTTCGCCATATTAATTGTGATGATGTGGAATTTAAGCCTCACTCCTGACAACAAACGCAGAGTTAGTCAGGTGGTTGAAACTGTAAATGAATTAAAAGCCAAAGACAAGAATACGCTAATCATTATTTCGCCGGAATATGCTTATATGGAATTCACCTATCATTATAACATCAACTACTTTAAAGATTATAAAAACACCATCAGTTTGCTGAATAAAGATAATATCTATCCCCTGCGCGACCTCTCAGAATTCGACAAAAGCAAACTCAAAAACCGAAAAGTGGTTTATCTGGATTGCGGCAGTCAATTTGCTTTTGGAAAAAACCCCATTCTGAATGAACTAAAAGCCAGTCATAAAAAAGACACTACGCTTTATGTTTATGAAATTTATGCGTTTCATTGTTTTGACACAATAAAACAATAGCACTTCAGGACTCCCGAGTTACTCCTTTCCCAAATACTTTTTTTCCCCTGCCAGTATCTTAATCTTTAAATGATTTTCAACAGGAGGAATAGGACAGGAGTATTTTGGATTGTGATAACAACAAAGTGGATTAAATGCCTGATTGAAATCAATGATTAGTTCATCACCAACAGGGATTTTTAATTCAATAAACCGGCCACCTTCATAAGTTTGTTTGCCATTACTCAAATCTTTAAACGGTAGAAACAAGTCGTTTTTATATTTTTCATCATTGATTAGCTTCATGTATTGGTAAACACTCAATGAGCATTTTTTTCCGTTCAGGGTAAAGGTGGCTACTCCATATTTCCTGTAGGTTCCTGTGTTTCCTTTCGACCTTGGCATTTCAAAAGGCTTTTCATCAGGAGTTAATACCAGTTTTGCTACCACACGATATTTGGTTTTAATCGGAAAATACGACACTTGTTTAAACGCTTTCAAACCCTCTTTTGTCAAAGGGGTTTCGGCAGAGATCGGAAGAGCGTCGTGTAGGGAAAGAGTGTTCAGAGCCGTG
>CAYYQJ010000525.1:0-2909 GCA_964473775.1 uncultured Bacteroidales bacterium
GATAGCTTCAGGTGACTGGAGTTCAGACGTGTGCTCTTCCGATCTATACCGGAGGATATAATCTGCAGGCGGCTTTTTCTACTGCTTATCTGGCAGCAAAATCCATCAATTCAAAAGCTGGTCTGGGTTTTTAGGTGGTTCCGGTGGTTTATTGATGTCTTCGGGGCGCAACATATAATCATTGTTTTCGTCGTCATCCTCATCTTCATCTTCCAAATCCCAGGAATAAAGTTCTTTTTGCATTCCTGTTTTTCTATAGAAAATGGCCATCACAATACCTGCAATGCCTCCCATCAAATGCGATTCCCACGAAATGTTTCTATGTGGAAAAAAGTCAGGAAATATTCCCCAGAACAAACCTCCATACAAAAATATAATCAACATAGAAATTGCCATCAGTTGAAGGTTTCGTCTGATCAATCCGCTGAATAAAAGAAAAGTTACAAACCCATAAACCAATCCACTGGCCCCAATATGACAAGTGTTTTTTAAGGCAAACGACCATACCCATACATTGGTAAACAACCAAATCAGGAAAAATATTTTGAAGGCGATTTCCTTATAAAAATAAAAGATGATGCTTAAGGTGATAAACATGGGAATGGTATTCGCAATCAGATGGCTGAAATCAGCATGCAGAAAGGGTGCAAACACAATTCCTATCAATCCTTCCACCGAATGGGGACGGATTCCAAATCCCGATAGGTCGGTTTTGTAAAAAGTTTCATACAATTTAACTGCCCACATAACAGCTATTACCATCATAGGAAATAGCATAGAGCGAAAAATTTTCCGGTATTCAGCGTTCATTTTTTTCATAAGAAATTCTGGTATAAAATTACAAAATATTATAAGGCATCCAACAATAAATCACCTTTTCAATCGTTACCTTATCCGGTAATTGTGTATTTTTGCAATTAATATTCATTAAAGTCTTTATTAACAAACCCAATTTATGAGATACCATTCCTTTAAATTTTCAATCAAACCGATAGCAATCATTTTAGTAATTCTTTGCCTTTCGGCAATGCATGTTTCTGCTCAAAGATACGACCCGAAAAATTCGGACCAAAAGCTATCAGCTACCCTACAAATCATAAATATGGCCTATGTTGACACAGTTAATGTCGGAAAACTGACAGAAACTGCCATTATTGCCATGTTGAAAGAACTCGACCCACATTCAGTTTACATGTCGAAAGAAGAAATTGCCAAGGCCAATGAACCTTTGATAGGCAATTTTGATGGCATAGGAGTTCAGTTTAATATTTCAAAAGATACCATTGTGGTTATCACACCCACTCCAAACGGACCTTCAGAAAAAGTCGGTATTTTGTCTGGCGATAAAATCGTAAAAATTGATAATGAAGAAGCCGTAGGTAAAAAAGTTACCAATGATTTTGTGGTAAAAAGATTGCGCGGTCTTAAAGGAACTTCTGTAAAAGTGGGTATTTATCGTCGTGGGAAATCCGGCATACTTGATTTTACTATTGTAAGAGATAAAATTCCTATAAACAGTGTGGATGCAGCTTATATGGCAGCTCCTGAAATAGGATATATTAAGGTGAATAAGTTTGCACAGAACACCATGACCGAGTTTCAGGAATCCATGGATAAACTGAAAAAAGCAGGGATGAAAAGTTTGATTCTTGATTTGCGCGACAATTCTGGCGGATACCTGAATACCGCTATCGATTTGGCTGATGAGTTTTTACCTGAAGGGAAACTGGAAGTTTATACTGAAGGACATTCTTCACCAAAACAAGTGAGTCTGGCAACAAGCAAAGGAGGTTTTGAAAAAGGAAAGCTAGTAGTACTGATTAATGAAGGTTCAGCCTCAGCAAGTGAAATTGTGACTGGTGCAGTGCAGGATTGGGACAGGGCTTTGATTATTGGCAGACGTTCGTTCGGCAAAGGATTGGTGCAACGTCCTTACGACCTACCAGATGGTTCTGTTATCAGGCTTACCACAGCACATTATTTCACACCAACAGGTCGCTGCGTTCAGAAACCATATAATGAAGGAACTGAAAAATACTTTAAAGATCTCCAGACCCGTTACAAACATGGTGAGTTGATGAATCCTGATAGCATCAAATTCCCTGATTCTCTTAAATTCTATACTCCTAACAAACGTGTGGTTTATGGTGGAGGTGGCATCATGCCCGATATTTTCATTCCTTTGGATACTACAAAAATATCCACTTATTATACTGATTTGCTGCGCAAGAATATTGTCAATAATTTTACTTTGGATTTTCTGGATAAAAACCGTGATAAACTGAAAAAACAATATCCTGAAATTGAAAGTTTCAGAAGCAACTTCCAGATTGATGACAATTTTATGACTAAATTCTTTGAATTTGCCGATAAAGAAGGCGTTAAAAAAGATGAAGCCGGTTATAAACTTTCTGAACAGTATATCAAGAACTTTATAAAAGCCTGGATAGCCAGAAATCTTTGGGATTTTGAAGCCTATTTTATGGTTATAAACGAGGAAGATGAAGTATTCCAGAAAGCCTTAAGCTCCATTAAAGATAAGGATATGTTTAAGGTTAATAAGATTGATTATTAAGGAAATTTGGCGTGATGAGTTTGGAGTTTCGAGTCGTTCAAAAACTCCCAACTCATTATTTCTTAGTGTTTCTTGTTTTCTTAGTGTCTGAGTGGTTTATCAACTCATCCCTCTCTAAAAATAACCGCCAGAACATCTTTTCCGATATGCTCAATGGAATGTATATGCCCATTAATGCCCGGAGCTTTAATCCCATTGAAAAAATAAGTGTTGCCGGTAAATATCCGGGCTTCGTCCCACAAGCGTGCCTTAATAACAGACGTTAAGAGTTTTCGGCCCCCTTCAATGATGATGGATTGTATGTTGTGTTCATAAAGTGTTTTAAAAACAAAGG
>CAYYQJ010000526.1:0-2894 GCA_964473775.1 uncultured Bacteroidales bacterium
TTCACCTGGGGAGCCACTTATCTGAAATGGGCATATAACGGAAGTTAATCCTAAAAAATATTGAATACTAAATGGCTGATTTTGAAAAAGAATCGGCCATTTTTTTTCGCTACAATCCTCTCATCCATTCAGGTCTGAGTCCAGCTTTGGAAGGAGTTTCTATAGCCTGAGCCAGACTATCGAGCATCAACTGTTTGTCGCGACCCAACACTCCGTTTAAAATAAGATAATTAGAAGCATGATTGCTGCGGAAAATGGTGTTTTGCAATTCGGTTTTTGAAATAAACATTTGCATTTCTTTCAGCAAATCGGTTATCTCCATTGGGATGTATTCGCCCTGAAATCTCTTTTTAAAATGTTTCATCCCAAACGGAAAACTCAACACCAGCGAAGCCAACAATTCGGGTTGAATAATATTCACCACACGGGCTGTGTTTTCAGCATGTTGACGGCTGTATTGCAATCCGCCCAATCCGTTCAATATCATCAGCGATAGTTTCATTCCGGCCTCTTTTGCCTTCAATAATCCGGCAATGGTGCTTTCAGAAGTTTCGCTTTTATGATTCATTTTTAAAACCTCATCATCGCCCGATTCTATGCCTACATAAATGGTTTTTAATCCGGCACTTTTCAGTTCAAGCAATTCGTCAGGAGTTTTTGAAATCAAATCATGAGGCAAGGCATAAGTAGAAATACGGTTGGCTTTGGGAAACGATTTTTTTATTGCCTGCAATATACGCATCAGTTTGTTTGCCGATAGCACCATAGGATTTCCATCTGCCAGAAATATGCGTCGGGTATCAGGGTAAACGGTTGCAGCTTTTTCTATCTCCAAAAACAATTCTTCTTCGTTGCGAACCGAAAAGTTTTTGGTGGTGTACATTTCGCAAAAGGCGCAACGGTTCCATGCACAACCATAAGTAACCTGGAATATAAGCGAATCTGCTTCTGATGGGGGACGAAACAAGGGCTCGTCGTATTTTAATTGAAAAGTTCTTCCGAACATATTTTAATGATAATAAACAACTTTAGTATGAACCGATTGCTGTAAAAATAGAAAACCCTCTGCGGCTTTGTTAAGCTACAGAGGGTTTCAAGCAAGTAGTTTAGAAATTTTTAATTATTTTAATTATGATGACAAAGGTACGATTATTTTTTAATAATGCAAGAGTGAAAAAACAAGAAAATAAGGTTGAAGTTGTGATATTATTGATTTTTACTCCGATTGAAGTATTAAAGAAGTTGTGGTGAGTTGTAGTAAGCACTCCTGTTTTACGCACTGGGACACCCTAAGGCAACATCAAACATTTTGAGTAGTTGAACTTGCTCTTCGTTTTTGATCTCATTAGGGTTAAATTCCCCGCTGCTTGCAGCGAAATTTTCGCAGGTGCGAAGGCTTCTTCATACTCCGTCCGCTTGCAGCGGAGTTTTTGATTTTACAAATTGCAGGGCACTACAACTCACTCTTGAAAATACTTTACTTAATTACCAGATATTTAGTCTAATTAACGCTCAATATTTGAATGAATTTAGGCCATTTTAGACCATTATTGCCTGATTTTGCTGCAATGTAAAATTAATATTTTTTTTATTCGGCCCCGCAAATAAAAAGGGTTCGCTGATAAGACGAACCCTTTTTGCTAACCATTAAAATGAGACACATGTTTTTCCCAAAACGAGTGTAAAATTAGTAATCTTTTTAATACACAAATTCCGGTTTGTGATAATTTATTACCGGTTTATTAACAAATAATCAATATTGGTGGAAGATAAAAGACAAAGAATACGGAAACCAGTATCATTTACAATGAATGAGCTTGCCTAATTAATCACTAACCACCACCTTCCCCGTGGCTACATCTTTATCATCCAACACCAGTTTCAGGAAATACATTCCATTATTCAGCCCTTTGCGGGTTAGCTGAATTTTATCTGCATCTTTATATTGGTTTTGACTTACGAGTTTGCCCTGAATATCATACACTGAAAGTGAAATATGATGGTAGGTTTGGGAGAGGGTGATTTGGGTGGTGGTGGAGAAGGGGTTGGGGGATAAAATAATATTACTACCTGACTTAATTTTTTTAATATAGTTAAATGACGAATCACTTATACACCGTACAGCAAATCCATCCAACTTGGAAGCCATATCATACCCGATATCACTATAACTATAATGTACAGACCATACCCAAGCCTGAGCTGTATCAGGACTGATGGTTGAACTCCACCAATAAGCAGTTCTATTTAACGATGAAAAAAAGCCATAGGGCATTGCACCACCAGAAGGTAAAGCAGTAAATCCGGTTGTATTGGTTGCACCTGTATTTGGAGCCATCCAATGAGTGGTACCTGTTTCTTTCAAATCGCCACCATATGTATAACCTCCAAGTGTTGTAACTAATAATCCCAATTCAATAGTATCAGGAATATGAAAGCCTGTTGGACAAACCTTGCGTGAATCTTTAACAGCTACCCAATTATATAGTATTCCATAAATAGTTGCTATGGAAGTATCATTATTATAGTTAAAGTATGCTCCTGCATGAATTACCTGAGATGCAGAATCAGTGCATAATGGAATAATGTCACCATTATTATAATGCGTAACATTAAGGTTTTTATTTAGCCATTTTTGAGTACCAATTGTAACTGAATTATAAACATTTCCATCAATATCAGTTACTGTTTGAGCTTTGGAATTTATGAAAACTCCAATTAGGACAATAATAAGTAAACCTTTTTTCATAACACCAAATTTTAAAAATTAACCATTCCAAAAAACAACATCAAAGATACACAATAATTACCATCAAAAAAAACTCCTTCAGATTTATACAAAATCTTCAGGAGTTGTTTTTCTAATTTACAAATTATGGTTTAAAGCAATAGCA
>CAYYQJ010000527.1:0-2887 GCA_964473775.1 uncultured Bacteroidales bacterium
CAATTTGGGCAGCTTTGTCAACTCCCAAACCGCCAACAGCATAAGTATTTCCAATGTCATTGGTTCCTGTGCCACCTGCTGATAACAAATAAAACCAGAAGTTGCCCACACCGCTGTTGGTATGTACACCACCATTGTCAATAACGCCCACATACCAATAGGTTCCTAAATAAGTGTCAGGTTGTTGATATTGATTAGGATTGGCCATATTCCGAAAAGCAGTACTGTTTAAACTAAAAGCTTCGCCCATCAACCAGTTGCCGGTTAAAGGTGTAGCATACATTTCGATAGCACATCCAAACATATCGCTGAATGATTCGTTCAAAGCGCCCGGTTCGTCCTGATAATTAAGATTTGCAGAAAATTGTGTTACACCATGAGTGATTTCATGTCCGCAAACATCCAATGAGGTTAATGGTCCGTCGGTGGTTCCGTTTCCATCACCATAGGTCATTTTGGTTCCATCCCAAAAAGCATTGTCGTAGCCAACATCATAATGAACATAACTATTCAAAGATGAATTTAGGTTATCATAACTTTGTCTGTTGAAATGAGAAAGATAATAATCATAGGTTTTTTCCGCACCAAAATGAGCATCGGTAGCCACCTCATCTTTTTGTGCATTTACATTATTCCAATTGTTGTCAGTATCAGTAAAATCAACTGCAGATGAATAATTGGTTGTAGTTAAGGTGTTGAAAGTTTCAATTCCGCAACGGGCTGATTCTTTTAAACGGTAAGCTCCCGGAGCAGTTGAATCGGTAGTGATGGTTTGTACGCCGCTATATTTGGTATGTGCGGTTCCCTGAACATCTGTATCCCATATTTTATTGGCTGTGTAATAAATTTCGCCGGTGATAGCATTCACATAAATGTCTTTATAAGAAAGAGGCGACGAAGCATAAACATCTACTTTATAAGCCAACACATAGTCAGAAGCATTGCTACTGTACTTTTTATCAATATAAACCAATGTGGCTTTTGGATAATAAGTGGCCGAAGCATCTTTTTTTGCTTTTTTAATAAAGCTTTCGTTGGCTGCATCTTCCCACATATACTTTTTGGCATTGGTAAAATTAATAGCCTTATTGATTGCCGATTGGGCCGTAATACCGGGGCTATTGCTTTTATTCATGCCGGTAACAATATGTCCGTTGCCATTTACAGATTTTAAACCAATGCTGTGAATCAGGTAAACGGCTCCTTCAACTGGAATACCTTTAAAATATTGTTGATAACGAAAATGAGAATAACCAATCTGGTCATTTTCTTTTCTGATTAGCTGCATGGCATCAGAAGCTGTCAAGCCAAAAGCTTCTTTGTACACAGTAAAAACCTGCTCAGGAGCAATGTTCTTATTTTGAAGGAATTGAATCCATCCTTTCTGACCTTTTTGCATGGCAATGTCCGAAAGTTTTGTAGCATTCTGCGCAAAACTATTTGCAAAAACTACCACGACTAATAAAAAGAGTAATTTGATTTTTTTCATATGATTTCTGGATTTGTTTAGAGTTAGCAAATGTATGAAAAGTTTTTGGAAAAATAAGTCATTGAATAAAAAGACATCGTAATTTTGTAAAAATTTTTTATGAAGACTACCTTAAAGCAGCTTATTACTGCTTTTTTGAAAAACATATTATTTTGGATATTGCTGTTTGCTTTTACAAGATTGCTGTATTTACTATTCAATGTTGCTTTCCTTAGAGACATTGATTTCGTATCTATTATAGCAGTTTTTTGGCATGCCTTACCTCTTGATATTTCTACTGCCTGTTATCTGATGTTGATCCCTGTTCTGTTAATAACGATACAGAGTATCTATCCAATGAGATGGTTAGATATTGTTTTTAAAGCCTATGTTTTTATTTTTGTTTTTATTTTTTGTTCGATAATCACCTTCGAAATTGGTGTTTACCCAGAATGGAAAACCAAATTGCATTATAAAGCCCTTTTATATCTCCTCCATCCCGGCGAAATACTAAGAACTGCTCAAACCTGGCAACTCATAGTTTTGTTTTTACTTATAGTGATTCAGGTGGGAGGGGCATTTATTATTTATACCCGTTTTTTCTTTATGAAATTTTTAAAGGAAAACCGAACCATCTGGCTTTCACTTTGTTTTTTTATTTTGTTACCAGGTTTCCTGTTTATTGGTATGCGGGGCGGATTCCAACAGATACCTATAAATCAAAGCAAATCTTATTTCTCCAAAATTGATATTCTAAACCTTGCTGCAGTAAATTCAGGATGGAATTTGATGCATAGTATAGAACAAAATGCAAACCTTATTACAGAAAACCCTTTCAAATATTTTAATCAGGCTGAGGCAAAAAAAACGGTTAGGGATTTGTATAAGATTGAAAAGGATAGTACCATTCAGATTTTAAAAATCCAACGCCCCAATATTGTTGTATTTATTTTGGAAGGATGGTCGGCTGATTTAATTGAAAGTACAGGAGGAGAAAAAGGAATCACCCCATTTTTTCATGAAATGGAAAAACAAGGAGTTTTATTTACGAATATTTATAATAGTGGCGATCGTTCTCAACAAGGAATGTCGGCTATCTTCGGTGGTTTTCCGGCACATCCTATAACAACCATTACTGAACAACCTGAAAAATGTAATAAGTTGCCGGCATTGCCACGTATAATGAGTGCAAATGGGTATTATACCTCCTATTATTTTGGTGGCGATCTAACTTATGGAAATATTATGAGCTACTTATTGCAGAATGGTTTTGATAAGATAATCGATGAAAAAGATTTCCCATCTAATCTGCCTAGAGGAAGACTAGGAATTCATGATGGGTTTTCTTTGCCATTCTTTTTATCTGAATTGAACAAACAAAAACAACCTTTTTTCTCGAATATTTTTTCAGCTAAACAG
>CAYYQJ010000528.1:0-2879 GCA_964473775.1 uncultured Bacteroidales bacterium
GATAGCTTCAGGTGACTGGAGTTCAGACGTGTGCTCTTCCGATCTCATGATGTTGGCGTTTCCGGCTTTCTGATAACCATCGGCAATAAAAGTAGCCTGAATCATGAAATGTTTTTTGATGCGGTATTTAAGCCAAATAAATCCCAGAGCTTTATAGTTGCCTAAAGAGGTATTATAATCGGTTGAATTGGTGGTGTCGCGCGATTGGTTGTAAGCCATTCCCAAATCGGCAGAGAAGCCTTTGATGTTATATTTCAAGAGAAGCGCATCATGTGTAACGGCTTTTTGTCCCCAATTGGCATTACTTAACAAGCGTTTGTTATCGTAAATCAATTCCTGACGACCTGCTTTGATAAAGAGGCTGTCGCAGGCTTTAATTTCTACCCATCCCTGATACAGACCTAGTCCGGCTATGTCTTTTTTCATGGCTTCATCGCCCCAAAGGCGCACGTCCTGTATGGATAAATAGGTTTTAACGATGCTCCAGTTGAAGCCAACATTTAAACGTGTACGCTGACTTATCTGAAAGGCGGGTGTTTGTCCCAAAGTGGGAGGCAAGAGTTTATAACTGTCGCGAAACTCGAAACGTGGACGGTATTCGGCGCTTAATGTGAATTGTGAAAATGCCTGAATGCTGCAGAAGAGCAGGGCGATGATGGTTAGGAGGTGTTTTTTCATTTTTGGTTGATTAAATTTTTAACCCCAACCCCTTAAATAAGGGGCTATAACAGGGTGGTTGGTTGGATTGATTAATTGTTCTATTGTTGAATTGCTAAATTGTTCTATTGTTGAATTGCTAAATTGTTCTATTGTTGAATTGTTTTATTGCTGAATTGAAAAGGTTTTTATGGTTTCTCTGTGTACCTCAGTTATTCCTCTGTTTCCTCCGTGGTTAGTTTTTCCTCTGTGGTTAGATTTAATTGAAGACTCCTTCAAGGTATGCCTTTGTTTGTTCTTGTTTTGGATGATTGAAGAACTGGTCGGCAGTGCCATGTTCAATGATTTCGCCGAGATACATAAACACTACATAATCGGCCAAACGCCTTGCCTGACGCATGATGTGGGTAACCATCACCAGGGTGTATTCTTCTTTCAGTTCGATAAATTTCTTTTCAATGGCAGTGCTCGATAAGGGGTCTAATGCAGATGTAGGCTCATCGGCCAGAATAATTTTAGGCTGAACTGCCAATCCCCGTGCAAGACACAATCGCTGCTGCTGACCAATGGACAAGCGTGATGCGGGTTCTTTAAGCCGGTCTTTTACTTCATCCCAAAGATTGACGTGACGCAGGTTGTGTTCAACGCTTTCGCTGAGGATTTGTTTGTTGTGAATGCCATTGATGCGGAGTCCGTAAGCGATATTATCGTAAATATTCATTGGCAGGGGATAAGGACGCTGAGAGAGCAAACCCATTTTTTTGCGAATGCCCGGAAGATCGGATTTGGTATGCAGAATGTCTTCTTTATCGAGATAAATATTGCCTGTGATGTTTACATTTTCTTCTAAATCAATCAGGCGGTTCAGGCATTTCAATAAGGTGGTTTTGCCGCAACCTGAAGGACCAAGAATCACGGTAATCTGTTTTTCGGGGATATCGAGATTGATATTTTTCAGGATATGATTTTTACCTATGCTTACGTTAAGGTTTTGTATGCTAATGTTGGTTTCCATGGCCTAAGAAATTTTGTTTTTGTTGTACTTATTGGAAATGATTCGCGAAAGTACAGAAATAATTAAAATAATAAAGGTAAGTATAGCCGCCGAAGCATAAGCACGGTTTTGCACTTCCTGAATGGGTGAACTCAATTGAAAAAAGATAGAAAGCGGAAGTGTGGCCGAAGGCTGCATGATGGAAGTGGGGATGTTATCAGTATATCCCGTGGTGAATAAAACCGAGGCAGCATCGCCAATAGCACGACCAAAAGATATCATGATAGCCGTTACAATAGCCGATGAACATTGACGGGCATATACTTTAAAAGCGGTCTGCGATTTGTTGGCGCCAAGCGACATGGAAGCTTCGAGCAAGCCAATGGGTACGTTTTTCAATACTTCGTCCATTGCTCTGATGATAATGGGCAGGATAAACAATGCCACTGTGATGATACCTGCAAGCAGGGATGTTTTAACTCCCAGAACAATCATTACACTAAATCCAAAAGCACCGTAAACAATAGAAGGTACGCCCCAAAGCAAATCGAGTAAAAACCGAATGGAATTTACTATGCGTTTGTATTTACGTAAATGGATGTTCATAAGCATGGCCACAGGTAATCCCATAATCAAAGCCAGAAAGGTAGCACCAAAGGCAAGATATAGGGAACCTATGATGGCATTCAGCACACCGCCCTCTTTACCGAAGTAATAACCCCCTTTGGGCGGTTGTGTGAGCATTTCCCAGCTCAGAGCGGGCAAGCCCCTATAAAAGATGCTGAATACAATCAGCGACAGCACAAGTACAATGGAGGCAATGGCCAGTTTCATCAGAATTTTGAAGAAGTTTTCTTCAATGACCAACAATTTCTTTCGCATAATTATACCTTTGTTTCGTATCTTGAAATTAATAAACGGGCTGCCAGATTAAATACCAAAACAATTACGAGCAAAATCAAGGCTGCAAACATCAGTGCGGCATCGTAATTCGGGATGGAAAGCATTTCGCCATAGTTGTTGGCAATAAGGGCAGGCAGGGGATAACCCGGTTGGAAAATATTGGATGGTATCTGAGCTACATTGCCAACCACCATCAACACTGCAATGGTTTCGCCAAAGGCACGGGATAAGCCGAAAACAATGGCAGAGATAATTCCCGGAAAAGCTTTGCGCAAGATTACAAACTTGATTGTTTGCCATTTGGTAGCCCCTAACGCAATAGATA
>CAYYQJ010000529.1:0-2874 GCA_964473775.1 uncultured Bacteroidales bacterium
ACGATAATGCTTTTCGTGCCCGCGCAGGAGTTATGTATGACAAAAGCATCAAGGAACTTTTTTCTGATTTATCATTAAGACAGTTGATGGGAGTAAATACTAGTGCTGACGAAGCAACTCATATTGTTTTTGAGATAGTTGAGCAATAAGTTTTAGGCATTGCTTTGCGTTATGAAATGTCATTAGCTTGTCATTTGCTTCGCGTCATTAATGGTCATTAGAGGTTTAAACCTGAACATTGAGCATTGAAAATTTTTTAAAATGTTCAATATTCAACATGCAATTTTCAATGTTCAACAATAAAACCTAAAATGCTCAAATCCTATTACCAAAAAAACACCATAGAGGCCGGATGCGACGAGGCAGGGCGGGGATGTTTGGCAGGGCCGGTGTTTGCAGCAGCGGTGATTTTGCCGGCAAAATATAAGAATAATGTACTGAACGATTCGAAACAATTGAGCGAAAAGCAACGCGATTTGCTTCGTATAGAAATTGAAACTCATGCATTGGCATGGGCTGTTGCGCAAATAGATAATCACGAGATTGATAAAATAAACATTCTGCAGGCGTCCATTCAGGCCATGCATCAGGCGGTAAAAGCCCTCAGCATCACTCCACAACTGCTGCTGATTGATGGCAATAGGTTTCGTGCTTACGAAAACATTCCGCATCATTGTATCATCAAAGGCGATGGAAAATATTTGGCTATTGCCGCCGCATCCATACTTGCCAAAACCCACCGCGACGAGTTTATGTTGCAGTTGCATAACGAATTTCCCATGTATAACTGGATTCAAAACAAAGGCTACCCTACCCTATTTCATAGAAAAGCCATCATAGAACATGGGGCGACGGATTATCATAGGATTACCTTTAAGAGGAATTAATAATTAAGAGTTAATAATTAATAATTATGAGGGCAGAATGCAAAATTGGTAATAATTCGTAGTTGCATCGGTCTTCGGACTTCCGTCTTCTGACTTCCAACTTCCATCTTCCCACTTCCCACTTTACATAATTTTTCTTAAATTTTCTCTCCACATTACCTTTTGTAATACCTTTACGGTGATTTTTGTTTTATGCGGGATCTTTACAGGCGACAGCCGAACACCAAAAAATATGTCATTTATTCTTTATCAGGGCTTTTAGTCATGGCGCTGATGGTGTGGGGCTATACGCTTATCAAACGACTGAGCGACCCCATGACTCCGGCCATCAATGCGATACCTGCCAATGCGGTTTGCATAGTCAAAATCAATTCGCCACAAGCCTTTTGGGAACACATCAACAATAAAAATGCCATCTGGAAAGAGCTGCAATGTTTGCCGTTTTTCGGTCAGATGAATAAAACCATACATCAAACCGACTCGCTGACACTTTTAGACAAAAACATTACCAACAACCTGCTGAAAAACCCTTTGTATATTTCCTGGATACCCATCAGAGGAATCTATAAACCGCTTTTTGCCATCAATTTACCCGGTCCACACGACGATAGGGTGGTGAATGATTTTATACGAAAAAATGTTTCACCCAAAAGCTATATTTCTTTTACCGAATTTCTGGAAACACGCATTTACATAGTGAAAACACCAGGCAAACCCACGTTTTGCTACACGGTGCAGCAAGGGATATTTATGGGGGGCGAAGTGCCCGGACTGATAGAAAGCTCGCTCAGTGCCTTGCTAACCAATGTGGGTATCGATAACACCGAAACTTTTTCGAAACTCAGCTCCATGTCGGGCAAAAAGGTGGATGCCAATATTTTTATTGATATGGCGTATATCGACAATCTGTTTCAGCCATTGTTTGCCAAAAACTCGTTGAACGAAATGAAATACGTTTCGCTCACTTCAGATATGGCAGAGTTGGATTTGACAGTGAAACAAAACGAACTGCTGCTGAATGGTTATGCCTTGTCGGGCGATACGGCTCAACTGTTTAACAAGGTGTTTAAGAAACAGAAACCTCAGCAGATAAAACTCACATCGGTATGTCCGGGCAATACGGCGCTGATGTTTTATTGGGGATTGAGCGACATACCCAAATATGTGCGCGATTATACCGACTTTATGAAAACCAATTTCCATAAACGCAGTTATACAGATATTTGTTCGTTTTACGATACCATTTATAATACCAATATTGAAGAAAAAATATTCGACCAACTGAGCACCGAAATAGGCTACGTTATCACCGAAAACCCCAATACCGAAAACCGCTACCGAGGTTATGCTTTGCTTAAACCCAAAGATTTCAATGTTTTTATTGAGAATATTGCCACACTTTCTGAACCTGTGAATAATGGAAAGGCGGCTGCAAACGATTCGTTTGCCATAAGGAAGTTTATTCCGGTACGATTTTTCAGGAACTTTTTCGGAGATATATTCGGGAGTCTTGATTCTGCTTATTATACTACTATTGACGATTATGTGGTATTCGGCAATTCGCCCACCTCGCTTGATATGTTTATTTCGGGATATTTATCGGGCAAAACACTGGATAAAAACGAGAACTATAAAAGCTTTTCCGACAATGTTTCCGACGAAGCCAGCTTTTGTTTTTATGCCAATGTCCGCAAAAGCTACGACATGCTGAATACGATATTTGATGATAAAATTTATAAAGCCCTGCTGAGCAATCAAAGCCAGTTGAAGAACTTTCAGGCATTGGCATTTCAGCTTGCCGGAGGTGGAAACAAGTTTTATTTGAGCGCTTATGTGAAACACAATTCGCTTTATGTTGATGAAAACCCGGCTATATGGGAATTTAAGGCAGATGCTGCCATTTTGTCAAAAGCCAACATCATTACTGACCCTGAAGATAATAGTCGGAAAGTGGTTTTCTTCGACAAAGAAAACAATATGTATTTAT
>CAYYQJ010000530.1:0-2864 GCA_964473775.1 uncultured Bacteroidales bacterium
GATAGCTTCAGGTGACTGGAGTTCAGACGTGTGCTCTTCCGATCTCCGCATCACTGTAGCAATCATAATTTTTTTACTCATTTTTGCCTTATAGTGATTATCTTTGTAAAAAAAACTTAGATGCCGGTTTTATACAAAGATTTTTTACAGAATGGGAGCATTATAGGCGTATGGCAAATTACTGAAACGGTGGATGAGCTTCTAAATAAAGTTAGTCTTACTTCAAAGGAAGATGAAACTCTCAAGACTTACAAAAACGAAAATCGCAAAAAACATTGGCTGAGTTATAGGGCGCTTATTCAGGAATTGATAAACGAACATCATCAAATTGAGTATTCTGATTTCGGGAAACCTTTTTTAAAGCTACAAAAAAGCAATCATCATATTTCTATTACACATTCCGGCGCATATTCGGCTGTGATTATCAACAAAAATTTATCGGTGGGAATAGATATTGAAGAGCCCGGAAAAAGAATTGAACGGGTGACCGAAAGGTTTTTAAGTCAAAAAGAAATTGATTATATTGATGAAGATAACAAATGGAATCATCTTACCATTTGCTGGACAGTTAAGGAAGCTCTTTTTAAAATTCATGGCAATTTGTGTTATGATTTTAAGACCGAAATTTTCATCAATCCTTTTACTTATGCTGAAAACGGCGAACTCGACTGCATTATTTATAATGAAGGAACCCCCATACATTATAAAGTTTATTATCATAAAATCAACTCTCACTTTATTGCTTACGTTACATCCTGATTTATTATGGCCGAAAATAATTTAATATACTCCCTTCTGCAAAAAAGAATTCTGGTTTTGGATGGTGCTATGGGAACCATGATCCAAAGATATAAGCTGGAAGAAAAAGATTTTAAAGGAGAGCGGTTTAAAAATCATAACATTCCTCAAATATGGAATAACGATTTACTGGTTCTTACCCAACCTCATATCATCAGCCGCATTCATGAAGAATATCTCGAAGCCGGTTCTGATATCATCGAAACCTGCACTTTTAATTCCACTTCGGTTTCTATGGCGGATTATGGCATGGAAGATTACGTAAAGGAAATAAATATTGCCGCGGCCCGGATTGCCAAAGAAGCCGCTCAGAAATTTACATTGACAGATCCTTCCAAACCCCGTTTTGTGGCAGGTTCCATTGGGCCGACCAACAAAATGCTTTCGATGTCGCCTGATGTAAACAATCCCGGATATCGCGCTGTTACTTTCGACCAAATGGTGGATGCCTACACAGAACAGGTTTCCGGTTTAATTGAAGGCGGAGCAGATATTCTTTTAGTGGAAACTGTTTTTGATACCCTAACTGCCAAGGCGGCTTTGTTTGCCATAAAACAATATTTCAGAACTCATAAAACCGAAGTTCCTGTGATGGTTTCCGGTACCATTACCGATGCCAGCGGCCGAACCCTTTCGGGACAAACCACTGAGGCTTTTTTGAATTCCTTATCGCATTTCAACCTTTTAAGCATAGGTTTCAATTGTGCTTTGGGTCCAAAACAAATGAGGCCTTATCTGGAAGAATTATCTGAAAAAGCGCCTTACTTCATCAGTGTTCATCCCAATGCAGGTCTTCCCAATCAGTTTGGAGATTATGATGAAAGTCCCGAAGCAATGGCTGAAGTTTTGCACGATTTTATTGAGAGCGGCCTGGTTAATATCATTGGTGGTTGTTGTGGAACTACTCCTGCACACATAAAAGAATTTTCGAAGCTGGTTGCTAAATTTACTCCCAAGCCTTTACCTCCTGAAAAAAACATTACTCAACTGAGCGGACTGGAACCTTTAACCATAAGTAAAGAAACCAACTTTATCAATATTGGCGAACGCACCAATGTGGCAGGTTCAAAGAAATTTGCCCGATTAATCAGGGAAAAGAAATACGAAGAGGCTTTGTCGATAGCCCGTAATCAGGTGGAAAACGGAGCTCAGATTCTTGATGTAAATATGGATGATGCCATGCTGGATGGCCCTGCAGAAATGACATCCTTTTTAAATATGCTGGCTTCCGACCCTGAAATTTCAAGAGTTCCTGTGATGATTGATTCATCTAATTTCAATACCATAGAAGCTGGCTTAAAATGTGTGCAAGGCAAATGCATAGTCAATTCGATAAGTCTGAAAGAAGGGGAAGCTGTTTTTATTGAACATGCCCTGAAAGTTAAAGACTATGGCGCAGCCATCATAGTTATGGCATTTGACGAACAAGGTCAGGCAAGCAATTTCGAAAGGCGAATAGAAATCTGTCAGCGTGCTTATGATATTCTCATCGCTAAAGTAGGTTTTGCACCTGAAGACATTATTTTTGATACCAATATACTTACTATAGCCACAGGAATTCCTGAACACAATAATTTTGCTGTTGATTTTATTAAGACAGCCTCATGGATAAAAGAGCATCTTCCTTATGCAAAATTAAGCGGAGGCATCAGCAATTTGTCTTTTTCTTTCAGAGGAAATGATGTGATACGCGAAGCCATGCACACCGTTTTTTTGTATCATGCCATCAAAGCCGGGCTTGATATGGGCATTGTGAATGCCGGTGCTTTGCCGCTTTATAGCGAAATAGATTCCGATTTATTAAACCTTGTGGAAGATGTAGTTTTGAACCGCCGCAAAGATGCTACCGAAAGATTACTTGCTTTTTCTGAAACCCTGAGTCAGGACAATACCCGACAAGCACGAAAAGAACATTGGCGCGAACTGGAAATTAATGAAAGAATAAAATATTCTCTTGTCAATGGCATAGATGAATACCTGAATACCGATTTGGAAGAACTCATACCTTTATATAATAAGGCTCAGATCGGAAGAGCACACGTCTGAACTCCAGTCACCTGAAGCTA
>CAYYQJ010000531.1:0-2864 GCA_964473775.1 uncultured Bacteroidales bacterium
TACACGGCTCTGAACACTCTTTCCCTACACGACGCTCTTCCGATCTACTGAACATTTGGCTGGATGTGAAATCACAAAAATAAAAGGAATTCTGAATGGTACTACCAATTACATGCTTTCCGAAATGGAAAAAGGAATGGACTACAATACCGTCCTTAAAGTAGCTCAGGACCTCGGTTATGCTGAAGCTGATCCTACCGGAGATGTTGAAGGTTATGATGCCAGAGGCAAGGTTTGTATTTTGGCAAATGTAGTTATGGAAAGTCCTTTGCACATTGCTCATATTGAGTGTAAAGGTATCAGTGCTATTACATTGAAAGATATTGAAACTGCAAAAGCTCAGGGCAAACGCTGGAAACTTATTGGTAGCCTCGAAAAAAGAGACGGTGTAATTTATGGTTCTGTGGGGCCCGAAATGATCGATTTATCCCATCCTTTAGCAGGTGTAATGGGCGCTAAAAACGCACTTACTTTTACAACCGATTTACTGGGCGAAGTAACAATCATTGGTCCTGGAGCAGGAAGACATGAAACTGGATTTGCCATTTTGAACGACATTCTGGCAATTCATAAAGATAGCTTGAAATATAAAATTTAATGTTTCAGATAAGAGTAATGGTTCTAAAACCGTTACTCTTATCTTTAAAAAAAACAATCATTATGGCATACACCGGAAAATATCTTAAAATTGATTTAACCACTCAAAAGTTTGAGTTCGGTCAAACAGACAAAAATCTAATCGATAATTATATTGGAGCAAAAGGAATGGGATTTGCCTTACTCAACAAACTAAACCCATCTCCACTTCCTTTAGATGCAGAGAATCCTCTGATTTTCATAAATGGTCCATTCACCGGAACCAAAATGCAAACCAGTGCCCGCACCACTTTAGTTACTCGTTCGCCATTAACATCATGCGCTCAGGATGCTCATTGTGGTGGAAGTTTTGGCCCCAGATTAAAGTTTGCAGGTTATGATTATCTTTATATTACAGGAAAATCTCCAAAACCGGTTTACATATATATTAACGAAGATAAAGTTCAGTTTCTCGATGCAGCCAATCTTTGGGGCAAAGGAATTTTTCACACCAACGACGAATTAATAAAACGTCATCCCGGTGTCGATCCACGCATTGCCGCCATTGGCCCTGCAGGCGAAAACCTTTCTAAAATTTCTTGCATTGGTGTTGATAAACATCGTCAGTTCGGACGTGGTGGCGTAGGCGCCGTAATGGGTTCTAAAAAACTGAAAGCTATTGTAGTTGATGGCAATATTCCTATTAAATTATTTGATGAAGTAAAGTTCAAAGAATTAAATCTCGAAGCCACCAAAAACATACTCAACAATCCAAACGTCAAGTTCCGTCGCCTGAAAGGCACAATGAAATGTGTCCGTTCTTGTCAAAACAACGAAATCCTGCCTGTCAAAAACTGGCAGAAAGTACAATACGAAGATTTCGAAAAGATAAGCTCCGAAACCACTCGCGAAGAACTCAACTGGGAAGATACCGGCTGTTACAATTGCTCCATCCGTTGCTCCAAATGGGCACGTTGGGACAATCACGAAATCGAAGGCCCTGAATACGAAACTGCAGCCTTTCTGGGTTCATCATGCGAAATTGCCGACATCAAAGCCATTGCCTTCGGAAACGAAATTTGCAATGATTTAGGTCTCGACACCATCAGCGCAGGCGGAACAGTAGGTTTTGCAATGGAATGTTTCGAAAAAGGCTTACTCGAAAACACCAACGGATTAAAACTCAATTGGGGAAACGATGTTGCTCAACGCGAATTATTACACCTTATGGCCGAGCGTACCGGACTTGGCGAAATATTTGCCGATGGCACCCGCGAAGCCGCCACCAAAATTGGTAAAGGAAGCATGGATTTCGCCATTCAGATTTGTGGAATGGAACTCTCAGGCATCAATCCCAAAGGCTCTCTCACCATGGGCGTTGCAATGGCAGTAGCCGATTTCTCAAGTCACACCCGCCTCTGGATTGCCGAAAGCGAAATGGGTCCTGATTTCAAAATTGAAGACATCCTCCCTTCCGTCACCGAAGGTATTGATGCCACCAATGCCCGCAACAGCATGGTAATTTGCGATTTCGTTCCACTCAGTCTTCCCGTATTGGCTGGATTATTAAATGCCGCCACCGGAAGCAATCATACAGCCGAAAGCTTAATGAAAATTGGCGCAAAAATCACAAATCTGGCCCGTTGGTACAATCTGCGCAACGGCCGCACCGATGCCGACGACACCCTTCCCGCACGCTTCTTCAACGAAACCAGCCTTGGCGGTTTCATGAAAGGTAAAAAACTCGAAGAATCCTATTTCAAAACCTTCATTCATCAATATTACGATTTAAGAAAATGGGATCAAAACGGAAAACCTACAGATGAAGTCTTGAAAGAATACGAATTAGTCTAAAACGGAGTTCTAAAAAGAAATTTTCAGAACCTCCATAAACAAAAAAAAGGCTGTCATATTTATTAGACAGCCTTTTTTTTATCCCTATTTCGTTTTCTTATCCGGAACCAACTCCTTATATTTTTTCCAGAAACTCCACATAGCTTCTGCCCTCGCCTCCGACAACAAATAAGCCGCTATCTTGCTTTCCGTTTGTTTAATATTCAATATCAACACATCCAGATAAGCCAAATCATTAATCAGCATATTTTTACCAAACATAAATTCTTCCCAATCCATTTCCTTTCCAATAATATAACTTTTATACGGACCTCTCACCACAGGCATCGAAAACTCCTTTGTCGAATCAGCCTTAATAAATTTCCCTATCGAATCATTAAATTCTTCAATCCTCTTTCTTAAAACAAAAGCCTTTCCAATCTTCTCAGGCGTCG
>CAYYQJ010000532.1:0-288 GCA_964473775.1 uncultured Bacteroidales bacterium
AACCTTTTGGTGGTAGCCCCTTTTTCTAAAATTTTAATCGGTCAGTAGTGAAAAAATATAAAATAATCTGGGCGTTCCCTTTCAGGGCGGGCTTTCCATTACAAGTCCTCGCTGCGCTGCGGGCTTTCCATTCCAATCCCTAACGCTCTGGCCAACTGCCTACAATTCGAAACTCCATTACGGTCAATCGTAGCAATCTTTTCTTTTCGGCTCCAGCGACCTGCCTGACGAAATCAGGAGTCAAACATTTCCATCCCTAATCAATCATCTCAAATCGTCCCAACCCAT
>CAYYQJ010000532.1:388-2860 GCA_964473775.1 uncultured Bacteroidales bacterium
ATAATTGATTATATAATGATGGCTTTAGCCAAAACTATTCTTTAATAATTATTTAATGGCTCCAACAGCCAGCCTGACGTAGTTAGGCCAGCCTGACGAAGTCAGGAGTCAAACATTTCCATCCCTAATCAATCATCTCAAATCGTCCCAACCCATCAATAGCTCCGCCCTTTAGGGCGGTGAATAATTGATTATATAATGATGGCTTTAGCCAAAACTATTCTTTAATAATTATTTATTGAATTCCCTAACCAATATGTTTACTCCCTATTTTTGCACTGCCAAAACATCACCAAAGATAGCATCTTTGGTCCAACTTTACCAGCTTTTTCAACTCCTCAAACTTGACGAACTTGATAAACTTGATAAACTTGATAAACCCTCCTGCTTCCCCTCAAAAAATACCCTCAAATCGCTGTAATAATATAATCATCACATACTTACATGGTGTCGCCGTCAAGACGGATTTCGATACTGTTACAACGGATTTCGATACTGTTACAACGGATTTCGCCTCTGTCAAGACGGATTTCGCCTCTGTTACATCAGATATCGATACTGTTACAACGGATTTCGCCTCTGTCAAGACGGATTTCGCCTCTGTTACATTGGATATCGACTCTGTTACAATAGATATCGACTCTGTCAAGACGGATTTCGCCACTGTTACATTGGATATCGACTCTGTTACAATAGATATCGACTCTGTCAAGACAGATTTCGACATCGTCACAACGGATAACGACATCGTTACTAAAGATATTGCCATCGACACAACGGATATCGCTTTCGTTACAACTTCTTAAATATTCCAATTCAAAACTCATTCATCGTTCAATTAGAATTCAATAAACAAAAATGAGATTTATAAAATTGATTCACATCAATCAAAATACGATTGCGATAAAGCTCAATTTCATTACCAACTATGCGAAAAGAACAATCATTTTCGTGAAGTTGATTGTCACGTGCGTTAAATCGATTATCATCTTCACAAAGTCCATCATCACCATCATGAAGTCCATCTTCACCCTCGTAAAATCCATCTTCACGCGCATGAAGTCGATTCTCACCATCACAAAGTCAACCTTCACAAGCATGAAGTTTATCATCATCTTCACCAAGTCGATTGTCAACATCGTAAAGTCGACCTCAACCCTCTTAAAGTCCATCCGAACCCTCGCAAAGTCCAAAATGAGCATCGTTCAGAAGATTTTTAGCTAGTAAAAGTCCACAATTAACTTGCAAACAATCCTAGAGCATTGCTCATTTGAAATTGAAAATTGAACATTATAAGCCCTTTAGGCCATTCCTTCCCCTAAAACTTCGTATAAAGAAAACTCTGTATTTCCTGGCTTTGCAGGCGAATGAAGAGTTGGCTTACCAGAATAAGGAGGATGATTTTTACTATCAGAGGCGATTGGATGAAGAGGGCGGAGACTTTTTGGCGGATGCGGTCGGAAAGAAAAACCAGGATGAAAGCGGTGCAGATAACCAGCATGTAGAGCCAACGAACACGGACGAAGGGGGGCAAATAGTGCAAATCCATGTTGGTAAACATTTTGAAATAGATGCTTTTGGCTGCCATCACTGTGTCGGCACGAAGCAGCACCAGCATAGTAACCACAAAAGCAAAGGTAAAAAACCATCCGACGAAATTGATGAGGCGCTTTGGAAAATGCCTGCGCGAACGGCTGATAAGCGGACGGCTATAGATTTCCCAGGCCATGGCAAGTCCATAGAATAAGCCCCAGAAAATGAAGGTAAAGGAAGCGCCATGCCAGGCACCGCATATAAGAAAGGTGATGATGATGGCGGCAACAGAGCCGTGGATCTTCCAGCTTCGGAGGTAGAAATTGAGTGGGGTGAAGATGTAGTCGCGAAGCCATTCGGAAAGTGAAATGTGCCAGCGACGCCAGAAATCGGTGATGGAAATGGCTTTAAATGGCTGGTTGAAATTGATACCAATATCGAAACCAAGAATGGCCGAAATGCCGATGGCGATGTCGGTGTATCCCGAGAAATCGAAATAAATCTGCATGGCAAAACCCAGAATGGCCATGAGGTTTTCGAAGCCAGTGTAGCCGCCGTTTACAGAGAAAACGATGTTGACATACATGCCAAGATAATCGGCGATGATGGCTTTTTTGATAACTCCTTTTGTGATGAAATAAATGCCGCGGTTGATGTGGTATCGGGAGATGGTTGAGGTAGATTTGATTTGCGGCAGAAAGAGTTCGGCACAGGTGATGGGGCCCGAAATCAAGAGAGGGAAGAAGGTCATATACAGGAGATAATCGGTGATGTTGTCGGCAGGAGGGTATTTTTCGTAATACACATCAAGCACATAGCTGATGCTTCGGAAAATAAAATAAGAGATGCCTACGGGTATGAGTATCTTTAAGGTGGAGAAGGTATGAGAGGTGGTGGAGTTGAGTATCTGAATAAAGAAGTTGGTGTATTTGAAATAAA
>CAYYQJ010000533.1:0-2845 GCA_964473775.1 uncultured Bacteroidales bacterium
GAATCGCGACAGCCGCTGTCGGAATCGCGACAGCCGCCTTCGGAATCGCGACAGCCGCCACCTGAATCGCGACAGCCGCTGTCGGAATCGCGACAGCCGCTGTCGGAATCGCGACAGCCGCCTTCGGAATCGCGACAGCGGCTGCCGTGATAATCTAAATCTATCTGCTTAAATTTCAGAACCTATTTTTGTTTTCTCTAGAAAACAACAAAATAAATCCAATCGCTCCACACATAGTTTGATGTTTCTATGCCATCGCAAACGGTAAAAATACGTTTGTGTGAAGCACTGCTTACGGTACGTGTAGCGGGTGCTTCTACATTGGTTCCTTCTGTAGGATTATCTTTTTTGCGGGGGATGGGTAATAGGATTGTGTGAAAGGCCGATGTTATATCTGGCAATTTTACTAACCCAACCTGAAGGTCGGGCCTAATGATACATACCGTTTTAAGGTGTCGTTAAATCAAAAATTCCTCATTCGTAAAAAAGTGCCCAGCGGAAGGCGCTTGCCCGAACGGTCGGGGAAGTAGAATTCGCCCAATTCTTTGGTAGTGATGCGGGTAAAATAGCTGTTTACCAGATTATCGGCCACCAGGGCAGATAGACCCATAGAGTAAAGATTCAGCACAATTACGCCTTTTTTCGAGTCGAGCAACTGGGCACAATATTTCATCAAATCGTTGATGTTTTTTTCTAACACCCATCGTTCGCCATCGGGTCCGCGACCGGAAGCGGGGGGGTCGAGAATGATACAATTGTATTTTTTTCCGCGATTTAATTCGCGTTTTACGTATTTCATCACATCATCAAACATCCAGCGCACACCGTCCATGTGGCTGGCTTCCATGTTTTCGCGTGCCCAATTGATCACTTGCTTCACAGATTCCACATGTACCACCTCCGAGCCTGCCGCCAAGGCTGCCAGGGTGGCGCCACCGGTGTAAGCAAACAAATTGAGGGTTTTGGTTTCGGGCAGTTCCATTTGGCGCAAAGAGTCGTATATATAGTTCCAATTATCAGCCTGTTCGGGAAAAAGACCAACATGTTTGAAAGAAGTTAAGGCCAGGCGAAACCGCATTTGCATTTGTTCGTGCTTATAATCAACAAACCAATTGTCCGACATTTTTTTCTGCACTATCCATTTTCCCATTTCGGGCGAAGGGTCTTTTTTATCTGTTTTTATATAACGGGCATGAGCCATTTCGAGCCACTGTTCGTCGTTCAGTGTTTTGTTCCAGCATGCCTGAGGTTCGGGGCGCGAAACAATGTAGGGGCCAAAACGTTCGAGTTTTTCGTTTCTGCCTGAATCAATCAGCTCATAATCCATCCATTCATTGGGATGAATCAATTGAAATTCGTTCATAATTTATTTTGTTGGATCGTAAACATTACCCACAAACAACATGCTGTTTGCAGTATTTTCTTTAATGATAAACAGAAAAGGATGGTCGGCCTTAAACTCGATAGCATTTACAGGCATAGACTTTACGCGGATTACCACAGCCGTTGCAGCGGCAGCTTCGGTACCTGCTTCGTTCACATCAATATAAGCTTTGTGTATCACTTTGCTCATTTCCAAATCGCGTTTGCCTGTCATGCCAGAGAAATCGGCTTTATCAGAAAAAGCCTCTGTCATGCCCATGCCTTTCAACAATTCGCTGAGTTCGAATTGGGCTGTAATCTTAAATTTGGGCATTATCAGTTTCACCCTTTGGGATGTCATGCCTGCACAAATTTGTTCGTATAGCTTGTTATCCATTTTATCCTTCAGCGATTTAAACTGGCTGTTATCCTTGGGCAACACTATCATCATAGCAAGACTTCCCTTTGCATAAGGAATTTCTATAGCCGAAAAATTGTCGGTAGCGTAATACTTATAGTTGTTTTCGGCAGTCATAAAATCGGTGGGAATGGCATTTTCGCCATCAACAAAATTCATTTTACGGGTAGCTTTTTCATCAAAAGGCATTTGCCAGGGTGCTTTAAAATAAATGGCATTCACCAACACCAGTCGGGTTAAATCGTTAATCATGCCCGAAGGCACCAAATCGACAATTTTTTTATTGGTTTTCATTTCGGCCCAATCGTTAATTTCTGTTCTGCATTTTTCGGGCGTTTTAATAAAGTCCACATTTTTTAGCTCGGCAGAAAAATATTGCTGAACCAGATTGGCATACTCTTTTTTAAATCCGAAATCTTTTTGAGCCCACATAGAATTGGCAGGATAAAGATGCACCTCATCAGTATTCAGGTTTGATACAGTAATAAGATAGTTTTGATAATTTGCATTAAAGTCTTGACCATTATTGCCAAAATGAGTTACCATTGCCATCTGCTTTGCAGTGTTTTCGCGGGCACCGGTATAGGTCATAGCCAATGAAGTAGAAATACTGTAAGGCGAAAAAAACAAATTTTCGGGCTTTGGCGAAATCTTTTTATACATATCGAAAGCAAACTGGTTGTTGTTGCTGATGATGGTGGGAGCCATAGTTGGCTTGGGTTCATCTAATGATACAAATACTGATTTAGGAGTTTTTGTTTTACAGCCCATTACAAAGATAATTGCCAGGCAGATTATAAGAATCCGGGAGATTTTCATAAGATTGATTGATAAAATATTGTACAAAATAAACGCTTGTTTTTTAATTATCCAACAATTGTTTTTGGAAAAAATGATTTTCTGTGAGAAGTGATGGAAAATTATACCATTATGCCATAACGTAATTATACAATTAATAGATGCAATTGAATCTGCAAAAATGAGTGCACCGAAAAGCCTTGGATTATAGTTATGCCAGTAGAGTAGAGCGGGAAGGAGAAAATATCCCTTCCCTACCCCCTCTTC
>CAYYQJ010000534.1:0-2838 GCA_964473775.1 uncultured Bacteroidales bacterium
TACTATTATACAATGATATAATTATTTGAATTCTGGAATTAATATTATCTTTTGCATGGTTGATTCTTTTCTAATAATCTATTGGCAAATATTCTACCATTCGCATAACCAATTGTTTTTATGCGTTTTGTAATAGCTAATTTTGAATATTCTATAATAAAAACCGATGCATTAACGTCTTTATGCGATAAACCTTAATCTTTATTGTAAAGACCATAATCTTTATTGTGTAAACTTTAATCTTTATTGGATAGACCTTAATCTTTATTGTGTAAACCTTAATCTTTATTGGATATATCTTAATCTTTCTTGTGTAAACCTTAATCTTTATTGGATAAACCTTAATCTTTATTGTATAGACCTTAATCTTTATTAGATAAACCTTAATCTTTATTGGATAAACCTTAATCTTTATAACATTCACTCAAACAATTTAAATATAATGCACCCTAAGAGTTTAAGCATAGTATATCAGTTATAATTGTTTCGTAATGTGTAAATCCATAAATCGATTATTACTTTAGCTTTATTATCATCATCCACTATTTTAAGTATCAAAAAAAGAGGCTATCTTAAAAAAGATAGCCTCTTGCAAATTAATATAAACTTTAAAAAAATCTTATGGATTTGCTTGTAATGTTGCCAATGTATTTGTTAAAAGAGCATTTACATAAGTAGGATTATGAATTCCTAAACTGTATTCTCTAACACATAACTGGAAGTTGATGATCGCTCCCATTTTAGCGTTATTTAATGTAATAAGTGCTGGTAAAGCAGCATTGGTTGCAGTTTGTGTAGGAGTCCATGAACCTGATGGTGCTGGGTTTTTGATATGACCAGCAGGATTGAGTGAAGGATCATAAATATCCAGGTATCCATCGTAACCAGCTGTTGTAACAGGAGCAAATATATTGGTACTTCTGTTTGGATTTTTGTGCATGATTTCAAAACCATTAGAAGTTAATAAGGCTGCAATTTGAGTTAATAAAGATGTAGTTGTTGCTCTAATATTAACATAATCAGTATTAGTTAAAGTCATAGTTCCACTTCCATGACAAGCAGCTGTATTACATCCCTTAAAATTCATTGTTTTGGTTGAAGGTGTTGCAGTGGTATCATAATTAGCAACTTTAAAAGTATGTCCACCGGTTAATCCAGTTACTGCTGCCATATGACAATCCTGACAAGTAGCTGTGGTTCTATGGGCTGACATAACAGTATAACTAGCTGTTCCAGGAAACTCAACTGCACCTGCACCAGCGTAAATAGCTCCAATTGCACCATAATGATTATGGGTTCTGTAAGCGGGGATTAATTTATTTCTGGTAACACCTGTTGCTGGTAAAGAAGCATCATAAAAAATACTGTCAGGATGTGCAGCTAAATTAGCATAATTTACACTTGCACCTTTTGTTGAAGGATCACCAATTGAAGTACTATATTGCATAGGACGTGGCTGATGACATTTAATACATAAGTTTGACTGACTATTGTTTTGTGTAATATCAATTGTCTTTGCTGCGGTAGTAACAACTCCACCAACATAAGTAGGATACATGGTCATTTTAACAGGAGCTGTATAATATAAAGCCATTGAATCGGCAGCAGCACCTTTATGACAGGTAAAGCAAGAAATTTTGTGTGGCATGGTGGTTAAACCCGAAGTTTGAGATACATCAGCATTATACGCAAAAGTATATTTGCCCGAAGCCCAACCTAAAGTAGGAGTTACGTTTAAATCAACCACACTATGCATACCTTCGTGTGAGTGACAAGGAGCACAACCAGTACTTCCACCTTCGCTAATAGCTAGTTCGGTACCTTCTTCGTGTTTGCCATATTCAATTTCATTTTTAGCATTTTCTAAAGCCTGAGCAAGTGAACCTGCTGTTTGGCCATTATGATTATGACATTCTAAACAGTTAACTTCCATAGTTCCTGCAGGACCTTGAGGACCGATAGGACCTGTAGCACCGTCTGCGCCAGCTGGTCCTGGATCACCTTGGATTCCCTGGATTCCAGGAACTCCTTGTATGCCTTGAAGACCTTGAATACCTGGGTCGCCCTGAGGGCCTTGAGGACCCTGAGGACCTGGAGTTGAACTTCCTGATGTTTCAGCATACAATGCGTAAGGAACACTCAATAATTGAGTGGTTGTTGTGATGGTGTAATTTGATCCACCAAGATTCAAAGGATCAGTTTCTACTTTAATAAAGTAAGGCCCATTTGCCCAATTAATCAGAGCCATAGATCCGGAAACCTGTGTACCTGCACCAATAACAACGGTAGCTAAACCATTAGCATTTGTAGTTGTAGCTTGTGTTTCAACATAAACTGCAGTACCGGTGTTGGTTGTTTGTAAAATGCTAACTCTCATACCGATTCCCTGATTCGCAACTAATAAGTTGGATGGGTTACGGATAACAGCCTGATAGCTCATGCTATTAGGTGACTGAGCGAAAGCAGTTGATAGTGAAAAGAAGAATGCGATGAGCATGATAGCTCCCAATGATAATTTTTGTTTCATGACTATTTGTTTTTAATTATTTTGTATGTTTTAATTAATGTCGTGCTGTTTAATACTTTTAGGAAATATGATGAACTGGCCAATTGCGACATATCAATTGAAGTCGTCACGTTATCAACTTTGCTGGACATGATGAGTTTCCCAACAACATCATACAGTTGATATTCTAAATTCCCCAATAAATCTTTATCAACCTGTAAGGTTAAAGATTCAACAGTAGGGTTTGGATAAACTGAAGTTGATAATTCAACTCCTGGAATATCGCTGGTTCCAACAGTGAATAATTCTAATGGCTGCTGTATCCCTTGATT
>CAYYQJ010000535.1:0-2832 GCA_964473775.1 uncultured Bacteroidales bacterium
CATCAGCCAATTATAATGGAGCATTTATCTGACAATCATGTTTTAGAATAGAGCCTCAGAAATTAATCAATATTCCTTTGCTGAAACAATTGATGAATTATATTGGCAAAATTGCCAGTGTGGTAATTTTACGACAGGATAAAAGAGTTGTAGAAACTCAGTTGCCTAAAAAAAGCGGATATAAAATGGCGGAACATCTCATCATGGGCGATAAGCCAATAATTGAATATAGAAAACACAGACAGGAACTTATAGATGGTAATCTGAAAGATGAAAATGAAAGTTAATAGTCATAAGTTGCCACACTGTCATCCTATTACTCTGTCGCCTTGCTATTGAAAGTCGTATGGGTTAAGCCTTTTCTGCTACAAGCAAAAACACGGGATAGCTTTTCATGCTGCCATCCTGCTGCACCTTATCAATAATAAAGCATTGCTGAAACCTGAAGTTCTTGAAGCCTAGTGTCGTGAGCATTTCGCCTAAACTTTCCGGTTCAAAACCGAAATGTCCATTGAAATCAAAATCATGAAAACTACCATCTTCTTTATACAAATCGGCTATGGCCAATATGCCATTGGGAAGCAACAAATCATAGAATGTGCTGAATAATTTTTGAATATCTTCGGCATGATGCAAAGCCATCTGCGAAAAAATTACATCAAACTTTTTAACGGTATAAGCTTGTTTTTCTATATCGAAAAGGATGGGTTTAAGATGGGATAATCCCAATGTGTTCAGTTTGTCAATGCTGGTATTTATCATCTCTGCTGAACTATCCATCAGGGTTATTTCTGCAAAATAGTCTTTCAAAGCTATGCTTAATAATCCGGTGCCGGCACCAAATTCCATAGCTTTCATTTTGTTATTTATAGGGACCATATTAAGAAAATGTTCTGTTATGGCTTCTGTTCTTTTTGTATGTACTATGTTTTTGTCCCATTCGCGGGCAACATTATCGAAATGATTTGTTTCTGTCATTTTTATATTGGTTAATTGAGTTTATTAAGTTTATTAAGTGAATTGAGTTATTGGATTGAGGTTTCTGTAGATAAATTTGTTTCTCCCAAAGGGTTTATTTATCCTCTTCGGCTGATTTCTATGAGTGTTTCTTTATTCAGAATGATGATGTTTTTTTCTTCCAGACGTATGATGCCATCTTTTTCAAAAATTTTTAAAAGTTTTACGGTACTCTCGGTTGAAAGGCCTGCAAAATCGCCAATATCTTTACGAGATAAATGCTTAAAGATATCTAATGCAGCAAATTCTTCTGAACTGAGGTACAGCAGTGCATCTGCAATTCTTCCGTTCATTTGTTTGTACATGAGGTTTCGGATAGAATCATACAAGCCTGTACTTTGCTGACTGTATCTCATGATGATGTTGTAGGCAAACAAGCCGTTTTGTTTAATTACTTTTCCAATAGCTTCTTTGCCAATCAAAAAAACCCGTGTATCTGCAAGAGCAATGGTGGAATAAGCATAAGTGTCTTTAGTAAACACAGATGAAAGTCCCAGAAAATCGCCCTCATGAATAATGCAAAGATTAAAATTGTGGGTACCATCGCCTTCTACATATTGTTTTACAAAACCACTCATAATAAACATTACATAAGAAGTGAAGGTGCCTTGTTTGGTTAAGTTTTCACCTTTGCGAAACAAAACCTGAGTTTTGCTTGCACGTATTAATTCCACTTCAGAAGCCGACAGCAGTTGAAAGCAGGGAGCCTGAATGTCGCAAACAAAGTTTTTATCGATATCGGTAATAGTATCCATTGATTTTTTATGCAAAATTATGGAAATAAAAGATAGGAAGCGAAGAATGTTGCGCAAGGGGTGTCTTTTTAATTCGGGTTTATGTGAATGGAAGAATATTAATGTTTTCAGAATAGGGGGTTTTATTCCTGATTTATTGTTGAATTTTATTTAAAAACTTTGTAAGTCAAGCTTCCATTAGGGCACACTTCTACGCATTTAAGACATTTTGAACAAGAATAACTTTTGCCAGGGTCTGTTTTATCTGTTTTATATAAACTGAATTTTGCAGGCTCTAAAGAGGATATGTAGCATTGTTTATCACACAACCCACAATTTTTACAAGTGTCTAAATTTAATTTGATTTTGAAAAACGACCACTTGTTTAAATATCCCGATATCCAGGCAATTGGGCATCCCATTTTATGATATTGATACATGTGGCTAAACTTACTGTCAGGATTGCTTCCCATAACCATTTCCATAATAAAACCCATGGGGCACATCCAGCGACAAAAGATTTTGCCGAAAATTACTCCTGTTATTATACCAAGTATTAGAATGTACCACAAAGATATGTGGAATTCGCTGATTCCAATCAACATGAGTATGCCAATAACGGCAAGAATACTAATGCGTTTTGAAATCATTAATTTTGATAGTTTTTGCATAAGCTTTTTGATTTTATAAAGACTCTTTACTTTGATTCTGTAAAAAGTTCAGTAAATATTTTTTCTTATTTTGATAATACAGTAATATGATTTGCCGTCAGTGGGTTTTCTATTTCAGATTGAATTATTAAACCGGCTTCATTAGCCAAATAGGGGATACCCCCATGAGCAACATAATTCTTGAAATTTCTATAATGTTCCGACCCTGCCAGAAACTCTATGAGTTTTGAAAATTTACCGGTAAAATTGTTTGGGCGGGGAACCAGATAATCGCCAATAATAATTTTGTCAGCAACTTTGGCAATAGCTTTCAGAAGCGGAATGCGTTCTTCTTCATTCACTTCATGGATAACAAAGGTCAATATAGATCGGAAGAGCGTCGTGTAGGGAAAGAGTGTTCAGAGCCGTGT
>CAYYQJ010000536.1:0-2829 GCA_964473775.1 uncultured Bacteroidales bacterium
CAGATTACTCACAAAATGTTTTTATTAAAAAGGTGTTCGTAAGAACGCTTTGCTAAGTTCACAGATTTTTTGTTTTTACCTTAACTTTACTTAATTTTGCATTGGTAAATTATGCTTGCATTTATAAATTAATCATATCAGCCATGAATATTAAAACCGAACGAAATAATATTATTGAACAATTGAACCATGTGAATGATATTAATATTCTTAAAGCCATCAAAAATCTGCTCGATTTTACTGCTTCAAAAGAAAAGGTATTTGATTTTATTGTTTCGGAAGAGCAAAAAGAAATGGTAAGGCAACGGGTGAAAGAATATGAAAACAACCCCGGTAATGTGCTTGAATGGAACGATATTGAAGCAAAACTAAAACATGATTGATGGCTTACCCCTATTTAATCAGTTTGCCTGATTTGGCTTCCTGTAAAGATTTTTTCAGCACTTTTTGGTTTTCGGGACTTGATAGCAGGTAATCTGTTTCGTCGATATCTTCTTCTATAGTGATAGAAATATTTTTCTTCCCAAAAATACTTATTATCTGCTTGATTAGTTTCTCGTCCAGCTCGGAAGCATTAAGATGAAATGTACTGTACATACAACAAATTTTTTAGCAAAGTTAAAATAAATTTCCGGATGAAACGTATGAAACTTTTACAAGTGAATCAATGAAAATAAAAAGGCTTGCCCATTCAATGGCAAGCCCTTTTTAACTTCCGACTTCGCTCTTCTAACTTCGGTCTTCCGTCTTCTAACTTCCTTATTCTTTCACAAACTTCCTCACCACACTTCCATCGGCGGTGCTGAGTTTGATAAAATAGAGGCCTTTGGCTAGGGGGCTGATATCAATTTGGTTTGTGGTGAGTTGTTTTGAGAGGAGGAGTTTGCCGCTGATGTTGAAGATTTCGGCTTTGCCGGTGGTTGAAATCCCTTTAATATATATGGTGTTGCTGGCAGGGTTTGGGTAGATTTGTAAAGTGGATAATGAATATTCCGAAGTGCCTACCTGACCTTGTGGTATCACATTAATTGTAACCATAGCGTTGGTTGATTTTTGCAAATAATACGAATTGCAAAAATGATTTGTACAGCCCACTGCATCCGTAATGTCTAAACAAACAGCATAATATCCTGCTGTTGCATACGTATGGGTTGGATATGGACCAGTGTCGGTGTTGCCATCGCCCCAATTCCAAAGATATGAGATTGGGGAAACACCCGAAGCCATGTTTACGGCATAATATTGATGGATTTGAATTGAATCAGGATACAAATTGAAATGTGCCGAGCAACTACCCGTAGAAATGCTTACCGAATCGCAAACAGCGCATCCGTAATGGTCAGTAACACAAACACCGTATATTCCGGGCAATAGATTTATTGCAGAATCAGTATTTTGCATAGGAACAGTATACCAAGTATAAGAATAGGGAGGAGAACCGCCTAATACCTGTACTTTACCAATTCCATCATTGCAGGTGCTACAAGTTGTGTTAACTCCATAGGGTATTATGGATAAACCATTACAATTGTTAGAATCTATAACTACATGATAGTTACAAGTAGAACAACCATTATGATCAACTACACAAACCGTATAAGTTCCTGGAGCCATTCCGGTAGCAGTTTGAGTAGTTTGTAATGGTGTGGTGTACCACGTATATGTAAATGGAGACACACCATTTGCCACATTCACAGTTGCTGAACCATTATGGCAGGTGTCGCAGCTTGCATTAGTAACATTAGTAGTAAGTAAAAGATTACACCCATTTAAGTAACATTGAGTCGTATCAAAAGGCATAAAATTAACAAGGCCTAGATTAATGTTGTCATAACCATCATAAATATGAGATTCAATAGTTAATGAATCTGGTATTCCCCAATCATTATGTGCTATATATGTGGAATTTCCTTGAACATTGTATTTTAAATCCCAACTTGAATTATTACTGATAAGATTGCAATATATGGAATCGAAAAATGAAAACAAATTTATTCCAATATCGTTATTTTGTACAATATTCCCTTTCACAACTGAATTACCTCCATTTCCTATTTTTATACCAATAGAATTATTTAGGATTTGGTTAAATTGTACTTTGTCATGCATGCCATCGTAAAAGACGCCATTACCTGAATTGTTTTGAATATTACAATTGTCAATTTCAGAATCTTCCCAGAAATAACAACCATTTTGGTTATTCGAAAAATAGCAATGATTTATTTTAACGTTCCACCACATATAAACTCCCCATGCTAAGTTCTGAATAAAGGAACTTGAGTCAATAGTACTTCCAAGTAATGCCCATGATTCAGCATAAATACCATAATTATTGTGTTTGAATAAAGAATTTTTTACATGAAGTGAATCACCCGAATTAAGACCACAAATGCCATAATTTGCGTAATGGAATTTACAATAATTAAAACTGGAACTTGGACCATAACCTCCACCATTTAGATAAATTTTATTCCAAATTCCAGGAATTGGTGTGGCAGAATTACTAGTAAAAGTAATTGAATCACTTATTGTTCCAATTGCAAATAATTTTGCTTGTCTTATTTCCAAATATTTCCCATCTGCAAACTTAACAGTAACCCCCGGCTGAATAGTCAAAGTTACCCCCGGAAACACAACCACTGTGTCAGTTACAATATACGGACTGTTCGCCAGTGTCCAAGTGGTGTTAGAATAAATGCCGCCGCTAACGTTGGTTTGCGCATTAGCAGCAATAGAAATAACAATGAATGAAACAACCGTTAACAAGATTTTTTTGTAAAGCTTTTTCATGATATCAAATTTTATGTTTTAGTTTTTTAAAGTGGTTTT
>CAYYQJ010000537.1:0-2827 GCA_964473775.1 uncultured Bacteroidales bacterium
CCTTCTCTTATTTATCCGGGCAAAAATCAGGACAAGCTTATTGCCAAAAGAAACAGACTTCTGGCATCGCTTTATAAATGCAAATACATGAGCAAGGATGAATATTGGCTGGGTATCAACGAACCCCTGCCGGGAAAACCCTATCCTTTGCCCAATAAATCTTTACATATTGTTGACCGCGCAATTGGCGACGGTAATTACGGTAAACGGGTGAAAACTACGCTGGATGGATATCTGCAGGAACAAGCCAAAGCTATCGTCGATAGGTATCACGAAAAATATTCGGCCAATAAAGTGAATAATGCCGCTGTGCTGGTGCTTGATGTTGAAACAGGGAATGTGTTGGCTTATGTTGGAAATACAACCGACGACGGACATCCCGAGTACGGTTGTAATGTGGATATTATTACCTCCGAACGAAGCACGGGCAGCATTTTGAAACCCTTTTTATATGCTTCTATGTTAAGCGATGGGCAAATTTTGCCTAATTCGCTGGTTCCTGATATACCCATTCAATTGGGGAGTTTTATTCCTGAAAATTTTAGTCTCACTTACGATGGGGCTGTGCCTGCCAAAAGAGCCTTGTCGCGCTCGTTGAATGTTCCTGCGGTTAAAATGTTGCAAACTTATGGCATAACCAGGTTTAATTATATGTTGAAGAAAATCGGTATTACTACCCTGCACAAATCTCCGGGACATTATGGGCTAGCCATTATTCTCGGAGGGGCCGAAGCCAGTTTGTGGGATTTGGCAGGCTGTTATGCCAGTATGGCCCGAACCTTGAATCATTATCAGACTTTTAATTCACGGTATTCTAAATACGATTATCATCCGCCCAATTATATTTTTAAAGACGCTTTTACTACAAAGGTGGGCACGGATAAATCATCGGTTTTGAGTGCTTCGTCGCTTTGGTTTACTTTTGAGGCCATGAATGAAGTGTCGCGACCCGATGAAGATGCCGATTGGCAACAATATTCTTCGGGAAAAATAGCATGGAAAACAGGCACTAGTTTTGGTAGCCGCGATGCCTGGGCCATAGGTTGCAATCCAAAGTATGTGGTGGCTGTTTGGACAGGAAATTCGGATGGTGAGGGTCGCCCGGGCATGACCGGCCTTACTTATGCTGCACCCATCATGTTTGAGGTTTTTAAGGCTTTGAAACCGGCAGGATGGTTTTTTCCTCCTTATGATGATATGATTCAGATGCCCGTTTGCCGCGAAAGCGGTTATAAAGCATCGAATATTTGTGAAAACGCAGATACTGTATGGGTTCAGAAAAGCGGATTCAAATCTCCAAACTGTCCTTATCATCAGATGGTAATGCTCGACCCAACAGGGAAATGGCGGGTTAGCAGCGATTGTCAATCGGTATCTACCATGACTTTTCGTAAATGGTTTGTTTTGCCTCCCGTGATGGAGTATTTTTATAAGATGAAAAATCCTTTTTATCAGGTGTTGCCCCCCTATAGAGACGATTGCACCTCGCATGATAATAATGCTTTGTCTATTGAAATGATTTATCCTAAAGACAATAGCAGGATTTACATACCTATTGATTTAAACGGTGTGCGCGAAAAAGTGGTTTTTAAAGCAGCCCACCACATTGCCGGAGTCAAAATTTACTGGTATCTTGATGCTGCTTATATAGGAAGCACCTCCGATTTTCATCAAATGGGACTCTCTCCACCTGCCGGGCAGCATAGGCTCACCCTTGTTGATCAAAAAGGCGAGAGTATAGAAGTGAATTTCGAGATTATTGATAAAAAGAAAAAGTAGGATGGGGGGAGGGAAGATGCCACTGATTCACAGATTTCTTTCCAGAAAAGAAATCTGTGAATCAGTGTCGTTCTATATCCTAATAATAAAATCTCTGGTTTTACGTTTCCAATCCAAACAATCATTCATTATCATGATAAAAAAACTCAGCTTTGCCTTGATGATTTTGCTTACGGCAATTGCATTTGCTCAGGCTCAAACACCAGCCTTAAACCAAAAGATAGTTGATTATGCCACCTCACAATTGGGCAAAAAAGTCGACCGTGGCGAATGCTGGGATTTAGCCAATCAAGCGCTTACAAAATACAACTGCCGCTGGGACGGAAAATACGCCTACGGCAAAAAACTCGACCCTAAAACCGATACCGTTTATCCCGGCGACATTTTGCTTTTTACTAATGTGATTATTAAATATAAAGAAGGCGGAATGGAATACAAAGAAACCTATCCGAATCATACTGCCATCATCTATGAGGTAACAGGCAAAGACACTTACAAACTGATACATCAAAACTTTGGCGATGTTGGCCGCAAGGTGGGCATTTCAAACCTTTTTCTATCGCACAAAGTAACAGGCAGGGTAATTTTTTACAGGCCGGTGGCGAAATGATTTCCGTAGGAAGGGAGTAGAAGGAACCATTTAGGCATTCCGACTCTATGTGTGCGGGACAGGATTAAGAACATTTAGGGACACTAAGAAATTAAATTAAGAGTTATGGAGGAAACCGGAATTGAAGTAAGTTCTATAAAACCGGATTAAAATTATAAGTTAGTTGCGTAGAATTCGGAAAATAACTGTTGATGTTACTATGGCAGTTTCTGAAAAAATCGGATCGATTTTGGGATGCTCAAGGTTGATTTGGGGAATTTCGGTGTCGTCTTCCAGATTTACTGTGCTCTCTTTTGGAATTACTGTGGTCTCTTTTGGAAATACTGTGTCGTCTTCTGAAAAATACAGGTCGTCTCGGAGTGTCTCACGGTCGTCTCGGAGTGTGTCTCGTCCTGAAAAAAGTTTACACTTTTTGATTTAAAATCCTGTTACAAATTT
>CAYYQJ010000538.1:0-2824 GCA_964473775.1 uncultured Bacteroidales bacterium
AGGGCGTATAAACTCTGCCACTGGTAAATGTTTTGGAGTAGGCTGCAAATATTGACCTAGTGTAAGCACATCACAGCCGGCTTTTCGGAGGTCATCCATTGTTTCGTAAATCTCTTCTTCAGTTTCGCCAAGGCCAAGCATTATTCCTGATTTGGTTTTCAATCCTGCATCGTGCAATCGTCTTATTCCCTCAAGGCTTCTTTCGTATTTTGCTTGTATTCTCACTTGTTTTGTCAGGCGTCTAACTGTTTCTACATTAGGCGAAACAATATCAGGATGAACATCAATAATGCGTTGCAGGTTTTCCCATTTGCCCTGAAAGTCTGGAATTAGGGTTTCAAATTTTGTTTCAGGGCTTGCTCTTCGGATAGCATTAATAGTTTCAACCCAAATGATAGAGCCGCCATCTTTTAAATCATCTCTATCGACAGATGTTATCACACAATGCTTCAATTCTAGCTGTTTAACCACTTCTGCCAGTTTTTCCGGTTCTGATGCATCTTCAGCAAAGGGTTTTCCGCTTGTAACTCCGCAAAACTTACAGTTTCTTGTGCAAATATTTCCCAGAATAAGAAAAGTAGCAGTTTTCGCTGCCCAGCATTCGCCAATGTTCGGACATTTTCCACTTTCACAAATCGTGTGTAGATTTGCCTTCGTCAATCGTTCTTTTATAAACGAATAGTCGTTGGCCGAGGTCAATTTAATTCTAAGCCAGTCAGGTTTTTTTTTATGAGGATGGATATTCTGCATTTCTTATAATTAAATCGAAACCATCAGAATTTTCTTTTTCCAAGATGAAAACTGATATAAACATTTCCAAACAAAAAATTGTTTTTCTGTTTAGCCATAATTGGCACATTTTTATAAAATGCATCCACAAAAACTCCACATTCAAGAGATTTTACAAATTTGTCGTCCGAGCCATATTCAAAATTCAAACCTGCTTTCAAAAAAATTCCGGGATAAACTCCTATCTTATTAAATCCTTTGAAAAATGACGCTTTACTATAAACATCAGTAACCTGATGTATATCCGGATTATAACGTTCAATATTCAGATAAGTACCTGATATCTCATTGAATTTAACAATGTACATATAAATAGGCTTTGCAAAACCCAGCGATAAACCTCCGGTATAAAAAAGTCTTAATTCTACTCCACCCCAGTAAGGTTTTCCGTTCAGTACATGTTGTTGTCCGATTCCGCCCCGTAAAACATAATAACTGTTTATTTTTCCGTAAACAAAACTCTTCGAATTCTGATAATACGATGATGTTTTTATTTCTTTTGGATGTCTCAGGTTTATGCCTTCCACTTCCCATATAAATTTCCTGAAATAGGTTTTACTCTTGCCATTTCGGTAACCCAAACCAAAACCACCGGAATGTATTTCAATAAACCCCGTTTGCTCCCGTTTGAACAGTACCTTTTTGTCAAGATTTGATGACGATTGCCCTATAACAATTCCTGCTGATACAATCAGAAACAATAAAGAAATTAATATTTTCCGTAAAAGAAACATCAAAAATAAGTTTCTACAAAGTTACAGAAATAAAATGGGCAAACTTAAATAAAATGAGTTTATCCTCTTTTTTCTACTTTTTTTGTTGTGTTTTTCATGTAAGCAGGACACAGTTCATGAGTTTTGCACGATGCAATAACTAATGAAATTATAACTAACAAAAGAAATACGGAAATTGATTTTTTTTTCATTTTTTTAATACTTTGAATGTTTTTGATGAGATTTGTATGCATCACAATGCGAAGCTGTTTTACATGAAGAAATTGATATTACCACTACTATAAATAGTACTAATATGGCCAGAACTTTTTTCATAGAATGTTCGTTGTTGTTCATTTATAATACGCAAAATTACTAAATTTATTGTAATTTAGGGATTTCAACTTTCAAAAACTTATCAACATTTTTTTGTTCAACAAAAACATTCTGTCATAAATATCGTTAATTTTACCGTAAAATTATTTTTATGCCAAACATCCATCCGGTAATCGAAGACACTTGGAAACAGGTGCTATACAGTCAATTTGAATCCGATTATTTTCTCAATTTAAAATCCCGCCTTCTCGAAGATAAAAAGCAATTCACTATCTATCCTCCCGGCTCTCAAATCTTTACCGCTTTCAATTACACTCCTTTTCCGCAAGTTAAGGTAGTGATTTTAGGGCAGGATCCGTATCACGGACCGGGTCAAGCCAACGGATTGTGTTTTTCAGTTTCTCCAGGTATAAAAAAACCGCCTTCTCTCGAAAATATTTTCAAAGAACTCAATGCCGATTTAGGAATTCCCATTCCTCAATCCGGAAATCTCGAAAAATGGGCCCGTCAGGGTGTTTTGTTACTCAATGCATCACTTACCGTAAGGGCCAATAGTCCAAACTCTCATCATGATTTCGGTTGGCATATTTTCACCGACGAAGTCATTCGTCAGTTGAGCATCCAAAAATCAGGATTGGTCTTTCTCCTTTGGGGCAAATTTGCTCAATCCAAAGAAAACCTTATCGATACCACACGACACCATATTCTAAAAGCCGCTCATCCCTCACCATTATCGGCTTATGCAGGCTTTTTGGGTTGCAAACATTTTTCTAAAACCAACCAAATTCTCCGAAGTTTAGCCTTACCCGAAATCGATTGGACTATCGAATAATGAAACCTAAAATCATTAAAATTAAAAAAAAACAAAATTTATTAATCAAAAAAAAATCTGTGAACTTAGCATAGCAATTTTCACGAACAAAAATCAAAAAAAAATCTGAGAATCTGGTGCGCCACGAGGCGTGCGTAACTATAAATAAATACCT
>CAYYQJ010000539.1:0-2823 GCA_964473775.1 uncultured Bacteroidales bacterium
GGCATGGGAATTGAAATTTCCGAAGTTAATTGGAATAAAACTTACTGGAAAACTCAGTGGTTGGGTTTCTGCAAAAGATATAATACTAAAAATTGCTGGTATTCTAACTGTTAAAGGTGGTACCGGATGTATTGTTGAATATTTTGGTGAGGGAGCGGAATCATTATCTTGTACAGGGAAAGCTACCATTTGCAATATGGGTGCTGAAATAGGTGCTACCTGTTCGTTATTTCCTTACGATGAAGCTATGGAGAAATATCTTAAAGCTACAGAAAGAGAAGATATTGCATTATTAGCAGGTAAAAATAAAGAAAACCTAAAGGCCGATAATGAAGTATATGCCGATCCAAATAAATATTTTAATCAGGTGATAGAAATTAATTTGTCGGAATTGGAACCATATATTAATGGTCCTTTTACTCCAGATTTGGCAACTCCAATTTCACAAATGAAAGAGGTAGCTGTTAAGAACGGTTGGCCATTAAAAGTTGAAGTGGGTTTGATTGGTTCTTGTACCAATTCTTCTTACGAAGATATTTCCAGAGCAGCTTCGATTGTGAAAGATGCTTTAGATAAAAAATTGCAGGTAAAATCAGAATATACCATTACTCCGGGTTCAGAGCAGATTCGTGCTATTTCAGAACGGGATGGATTTTTCGAATTATTTAATAAAGTAGGAGGGAAGATATTTGCAAATGCTTGTGGTTCTTGTATTGGCCAATGGGCTCGTCAGGGTGCTGAAAAGGCTGAAGTGAATACAATTATCCACTCTTTTAATCGCAATTTTGCTAAAAGAGCCGATGGAAATCCTAATACTTTTGCTTTTGTGGCATCTCCTGAAATTGTTACAGCTTTGGCCATAAGCGGAAGTCTTACATTTAATCCTTTAACTGATAAACTTGTAAATACCGATGGAATTGAAGTTATGCTTTCTGAACCAAAAGGTTTTGATTTGCCTCCTAATGGTTTTGGAACTGTGGATAACGGATATCAAAAATCTCTTAATTCAGGTAGTAGTGCAAGTGTTATCATTGCGCCTGATTCAGATAGACTTCAAAATCTTACTCCTTTTTCGGAATGGGATAAAAAAGATTATCTTAAACTTCCTTTATTAATTAAAGCAAAAGGAAAATGTACTACCGACCATATTTCTATGGCAGGAATTTGGTTGAAATATCGTGGTCATTTGGAGAATATTTCTAACAACTATATGATTGGAGCAATTAATAGTTTCAATGATGAATCCAACGTGGTTCTTAATCAGTTGATAAATGAATATGGTACTGTACCTGGTGTTGCCAAAGCATATAAGGATGCAGGGTTTGGTTCTGCTGTGGTTGGTGAAGAAAATTTTGGTGAAGGTTCTTCACGCGAACATGCAGCTATGGAGCCTCGTTTTTTGAATGTTAAAACCGTTATTGTAAAGTCTTTTGCCCGTATTCATGAAACAAATCTGAAAAAACAAGGAATACTGGCTCTGACATTTGCTAATAAAGAAGATTATAATAAAATTCAGGAGGATGATAAGATAAGTGTTGTTGGATTACAGGATTTTGCTCCCGGAAAACAATTGACCATAGTTGTTGACCATTTGAGTGGAACCTCAGAAAATATCCTAGCAAATCATACTTATAATGAAGCACAAATTGAATGGTTTAAGGCTGGAAGTGCTTTAAACTTAATACGTAAATCGAATACAAATAATTAAAATTCAGAATAATGACAGGTGAAAAAATCACAATTAACGAGGGTAAATTAACAGTTCCAAATTTCCCGATAATACCTTTTATTGAAGGTGACGGTATTGGAACAGATATTTGGAATGCATCAATCAGAGTTTTTGATGCAGCAGTTGAAAAGGCTTTTGCCGGTTCTAAAAAAATTATATGGAAAGAAGTTTTAGCTGGCGAAAAAGCTTTTAATAAAGTAGGTAACTGGTTACCTGAAGAAACTTTAGCTGATTTCAGAGAATATCTGGTTGGTATAAAAGGCCCTTTGACTACACCTGTTGGTGGCGGAATGCGTTCATTAAATGTTGCTTTGCGTCAGGAGTTGGATTTATATACCTGTTATCGTCCGGTTCGTTATTTTAAAGGAGTACCTAGTCCGGTAAAAACTCCTGAGAAAGTTGACATGATTATCTTCCGCGAAAATACTGAAGATATTTATGCAGGCATCGAATTTATGTATGGTCAGCCTGAAGCCGAAAAAGTGAAAAGATTTTTGATTGACGAGATGCATGTTAAGTCTATCAGATTTCCACTTACCGCTTCTATTGGAATTAAACCAGTATCATTAGAAGGTTCTGAGCGCTTGATTCGTCAGGCTATAAAATTGGCTTTGTCGCGCAAGTTGCCTTCAGTTACTATTGTTCATAAAGGTAATATCATGAAATTTACCGAAGGTGCTTTCATGAAATGGGGTTACGAACTTGCTGAACGCGAATTTGCAAATGAAGTTTTTACCTGGAATCAATATAATAGAATTAAAAAAGAAAAAGGCGAAGATGCTGCCGAGTTGGCTCAAAATGAAGCTATAAATGCCGGAAAACTCATCATTAAAGATGTGATTGCCGATGCTTTTTTACAGCAGATTCTTACCCGCCCATCCGAATATTCTGTTATCGCAACACTTAATCTAAATGGTGATTATATTTCTGATGCTTTAGCCGCAATTGTGGGTGGTATCGGAATTGCACCCGGAGCAAATATTAATTACGAAACCGGTCATGCTATTTTTGAAGCTACTCATGGAACTGCTCCAAAATATGCAGGATTGGATAAAGTAAATCCGGGTTCAGTAATTTTGTCGGGGGCTTTGATG
>CAYYQJ010000540.1:0-2822 GCA_964473775.1 uncultured Bacteroidales bacterium
GATAGCTTCAGGTGACTGGAGTTCAGACGTGTGCTCTTCCGATCTGACGATTTGGTAATGAAAAATTCTCTGCACTGCAAATTCCTCCGCTCCACGTATGCGCATGCCATTATAGAAAACATCGACACCTCCAAAGCTTCGAAATTACAGGGCGTTCATGCTATTGCCACAGGCAAAGAATTGCCTATTCCTTTTGGAGTCTTACCCATTTCTCACGACGAAACCGCCATGGCAGTACACAAAGTTCGTTATTATGGCGAAATTGTAGCTGCAGTTGCTGCTGATACCGAAGAAATTGCCCTCCAGGCATGCAATTTAATAAAAGTAACTTACAAACCAATTAAAGAGTTTCTTTCAATAGATGATTCTTTGAATGATATAGGTGCAAATGAAAAAATTCATGACACCGGAAAATTCAATAACAACATCCATAAAAAAGCAGAACTACGCTTTGGCGATCAACAACAAGGGCTGAAAGATGCCGACCTCACCACAAAAATGTCATTCGAATTTATGGGTATCAATCATGGATTCACTGAACCTCATGCAGCAACAGCTTTCTGGGACGAAAATGGCCTCACCATCACCACCGCCACTCAGGTCCCTCACTATTTACACAGAGCCCTGGCAAAAGTGATGGAAGTTCCCTTAAGCCGCATAAGAGTCATAAAACCCTATCTGGGTGGTGGATTTGGTGGCAAAAGCGATCCATTTCCTCACGAAATGATTGTAGCACATCTCGCCCGCAAAACCGGTCGCCCTGTCCGTGTCAGATTATCCCGCGAAGAAGTTTTCCTAACCAATCATGGCCGCCATCCATCCCGTATGTCTGTCGAAATGGGTATTTCAAAAGAGGGATATTTCAAAGCACTTGATGCAGATATCGCTATCGATGGGGGTGCCTATGGAAGTTTCGGCGTGGTAACATCCTACTATAATGGAGTGCTGCTTCAGGCTCCTTACAAACTCGACAACTTTGGTTTCCGTACTTACAGGGTTTACACTAACAAACCCCAATGCGGGGCCATGCGGGGCCATGGAGCCGTAAATTCACGCTTTGCAGTAGAATCAATCATTGACGATCTGGCAATAAAAACCAACATCGACCCCTGCGAATTACGCCTTAAAAACTTTCTTGATTCAAATACCACCACAGTAGGTCAATATCGTATCACCTCCAATGGCAGCCATCAGGCACTCCTAAAGGTGATGGAAAAATCCGATTGGAAGAATCGTATTGGCAAACTCGAAAACAGTCATGGCTTAGGGGTTGCCTGTGGATTTTTCATAAGCGGCAGTGCCTTGCCTATCATTTGGAACGAATTACCTCAATCGGTGGTTCATCTAAAACTCGATTTCGATGGCCGTGTGCTCATTACCTCAGGTGCAAGTGAAATCGGTCAGGGCAGCGATACCATGCTCGCCATCATCGTGGCTGAAGTACTTGGCATCAGTATGGATAAAATATTTGTCCTCGCAGCCGACACCCTCCTCACTCCTGTCGACTTTGGCAGCTATTCAAGTCGTGTAACCTTCATGGCTGGCAATGCAGCAAAAGATGCTGCCGAAAAATTAAAAGCCGAAATCATTTCAGCCATTTCTAAACAAAAAGAAATCAATCCCGAAGAACTCCATTTCTCAGAAAGCAGCATCTTTACCAACGACCAATCCTTCAACATTTCCTGGATGGAAGCGGTAGATATATTAACTGCCAAACGGGGTGCCGTTTCTGTGAGTGGAAAATACATTTCGCCCAAACTAGGGGGCGATTTTAAAGGCTCAGGAGCAGGATTAAGTCCTTCCTACAGCTTTGGAGCCTGTATTGCAGAAGTAAAAGTAGATTTAGAAACAGGTCAGGTTAAAGTTTTAAACGTATGGGGAGCACACGATTGCGGCAAAGCATTAAACCCCATGGCCGTCGAAGGTCAGCTCGAAGGCTCATGGCACATGGGTGTCGGGCAAGCCATCAGCGAGCAAATGAAATACTATAACGGACTCCTTTTGAACAACAACTTTCTGGATTACAAAATCCCTACTACCCTCGATTCTCCTGATATTCACGCAAACATCATCGAAACAATCGACCCCGAAGGTCCTTTCGGTGCCAAAGAATCAGGCGAAGGCGCCATACATCCCGTCATTCCGGCCATTGCCAATGCAGTATTCAATGCTGTAGGTGTCCGCATTACCAAACTACCCATTAATGCCGAAGATGTCCTCAATCAAATCAAACAAAATCAGGTTTCAATAGAAAATTAGCTAAAAATGAGTACAAACCAAACCTATTTCAAAGCAGCATCTGTCGAAGAGGCCTACCTCCACGCCAATAATCACATTACCGATTTTCGCTATCTGGCAGGTGGAACCGATGTCATTGTCAACAAATTCCAGGGAAACGAGCCAGCCAACCTATTAATCGACTTATCGGGAATCAACGAATTAAAACAAATCACAGCATCCGAAAATCAAATCCAGATTGGCTCCTTAGTCTGTTTGGATGAACTAAAAAACCATACCCTCATCTCACAAAACTTCCCTGCTTTAATTCAAGCAGCCCATGCCGTTGCCTCACCCGTCATCCGGAAAACCGCCACCTTGGGAGGCAACCTCCTCTGCGAAAACCGTTGCACTTATTACAACCAAAGCGAATGGTGGCGCAAATCAGCAGGCTACTGTTTAAAATGCCAGGGAACTTCTTGTTTGGCAACAGGCGGCAAAAACAACTGCTTATCCAAATTTGTCTCCGACACTGCCATATTACTCATCAGCCTCAATGCCAGATCGGAAGAGCACACGTCTGAACTCCAGTCACCTGAAGCTAT
>CAYYQJ010000541.1:0-2814 GCA_964473775.1 uncultured Bacteroidales bacterium
GCGAAGCTGCGCCTATCATATAAGGAAAGGACACAATTTTCTTTTTATGTGCAATAAGCTCAGTAAGAAAATTACGATGTGCGAAAATGTCACACTCCAGATCAAGCATATAATTCCAGTCCCCACGTAAAAAGTAATCTGCCAAAGCATTCCTGGACTCACAAATGAATTGCCGTGAGTTTTTGAAATTTGGGTTCACATGAATAATAGGAACCTTATATTTACGTGAAAGCTGCTTATAATAAGCTGAATTTTGAGAATTATCACAAAGCATGATATCAAGGCTTACAATACCTGAATTGTAAGACTTTTGCAAACTTTTAATATAAGGTATCCAGGTATGCAGAACATAATCTTTATACTCTGAAATAGGCGAAACAAGCAGTATTCGGAATTTTTTTGTCATTGGTCATTAGTCATTAGCGATTAGCGTCAATACGTGCGTTGATGATTTTAAAATAATGCGGATTGGTGTTGAAGTGAGCATTTACATCAGCAACGGCTTTTTTGAATGGTTCAAAAGCAATGCCCAGTTCTTCCTTCCGGCGGTCGGGATTATCCTGAGTGTAGAAAATAGAATAACGGTTAGCGTAGGTAATAAACACCGGTGGAATTTCGGTGATACCGTGTCCGGCAGCAATAATATCATGGCTTCGTTGGCGGCGGCGGATGATGATGGTTCGAAGCTCCTCCTGAATGTTGGCTTTGGTATAACAACGGCAATCGTCGAATGCGATCAATCCATCAAAGAAACCGTTATACTCGTTTGCGATTAATTCGATGGTGCCAGGCTGATAAATGATTTTATGAGGGCTTCGCATATTTTTGAAGCAATCTTTGTTTGAGGTGTCCAGTTCGGGGTATTGCCTCCATTCGAAAGGATCGGGAGTAACGATAAGTACCCTACCCTTTTTCTTGGCCACTTCCAGGTCAATAAACTTTTGGATCAGCGTAGATTTTCCGGTACCATTGAATCCGGTTATTACGTTTAGTTCAGATGAGCGGTTACTTTTGGCTGTCGGTTCCATCGTTTTTTTGTACTTGGAGTTTTGTATTTTCTGAAAGAGACACAAGCCTTGCATCTGTACCATCGGGTACCACTTTATTTACTAAAGCTTCTTTTTTGAGCTTCTCGTTTTCCAGTTGAGCATCGCGGAGTTTACGTTCAGCGATGGCCTGTTCAGCTTCAGCCTGGGCAGCTTTGCGAGTGATGGCCTGATTTACTTTTCTTTCTTTGAAAGCTTGTTGCATTTTAGGACCATAAGTAAATCCTATACAAAAAATCAGATTTAGCCAGGGAGGCATGTTCACCCATCCGTAACCTTCACACATATCAAAATAGCACTCAATCAAATCCTTTTTATCATCAGCATCAGCTTTGAAAGCATCGGTATCATCATCATCAGCAATTAAAGCACAAAGGAAGGCCATACCCTGATCGGTATATTTAGCCAGCATTTTTGCAGTAAATTGCCGTTTTCCTTCAATTACTTTAGGATCTACCGGAGGCTGATCAGTCACCGGAGGCTTGGTGACTGGATCAGGATCGGCAGTTGAACTGTCATGCACTACTTCTAAATGAGACGATTCAGGTTTTGGTTCAGGATTGGTGAAATCTTCGCGACTTTCTGACATTTCCTTCAGAAGGTCGTCGAGTGGGGTTTCAGAGTATTGTTTTATCTGGTAGTTTGTATTTTGGGCTGTAAGCATGGTGTCAGGTATTTGGTATGTGGTATTAGGTAAGTGGTATTAGATTTTGGTTAAAATTTGACTTTTCTGGTATAATTTTTGTAATTTTGCATCAGAGAAATTTCTTAGCTGTGTTGGAGACGATTTCAAGACGTATGCGGATGGCGAAAGCAATAACGTATTAACACGCGACAAAAGCCCTTATTTAAAGGGCTTTTGTTTTATAAGCCGTTTCCTTAGACTAACAAAAGAAATACGATTACCTTTCTTTAATCCAATCCTTATTTCTTCAACACAATAATAAGTATGTCCTATGGTTTTTTCAAAAATTAAGCAAGTGTTAGAAGATGTTCTTTTTGAGTCACCAACTTTTATTGAATCCGGTTTTTTCAATATTTCAGCTAAACAATAAAAATCAGTAAAATCAATAGGAGTTCTGTCATTACTTTCAAAACCGTGTCTATTAATAGAATGAATAAGAGAAGAACCTTCTACAACTATTCTATAATCTGTAATATCAAAAGAGGTGCTATTTTTAACAAGCGTACCTAATTCTATTCCTATTGTTCCTATTTCAGCCCAGTCATTACATCCTGGATCCTTCTGGCATTTTTCAATTAAGTCAGGTAAAGATATTTTTTTTGGTTTATCCATCATCAAGAGTTTTTGAAAACATTGATTAGTTCAGTAACGAATTCAGAAAACAGCATAGTTTGAAGTTGTTCAATGATGGTGTTTTTTTCATTGATGACAGCAACAGTAATATGCATACGTTCATTTTCAAAGAACAAAACACATACAATATCTTCTCCTGGTTCCAGTGGACGTTTTGCAATCCATGATTTACGGTAATCATCAACAGCAGGATCAAGCTGAGGCAAAAAATCAGTTACCATAGGTAACATGGCTTTTATCGCTTGTTTTTTAAAGTCGAAGCCCATTTTTTTAGATTAAAGGTATTTGGTCTATGGTATATAGTATATGGTAGATGGACTAGGACATGTTACCCATGAGTTCGCGTATCTTCTGGATGGATACAGGAGCCTTGAACATATCATGAGGACCATTAATCAAAACGTGTGCAAAAACATTTTTCAAGAGTAAGCCTGGAGTGACTTCGGTACC
>CAYYQJ010000542.1:0-2809 GCA_964473775.1 uncultured Bacteroidales bacterium
TTATCTAACTCATAGCACAAACATTCCTGATAGGATGATTCAAGTAAACCAGGACCAAGATTCGTGTGAACCTTAAAGGCACAATTCAGAATATCATTAGTAATCTGGTCTTCTATCATTTTCGTTGATGCTTATTTACCACAGAGGACACTGAGTTTTAAACTGAGGTACACAGAGTTCAATTTTTCTCTGTAGGTCTCTGTTTTTCTCTCCGTTTTCACTGGGGTTTTTATTGTCATTTATTCTCTGTGTCCCTCTGTTATACCTCCGTGTCCTCTGTGGTTACCGGCCTAGTCGTTTTCTTTAGCTCTGAATGATTCCCAGATAAAATATCCTATAAGTCCGCAGAATGCAACAATGCCTATGATTTGTGGCCAAACATTTCCGGGAATGAAATCCCAGTTTCCATCTTTATCAATTTGCTGGAAGAAATGGAAATTCATATTTATCCACGACATGCTTGGGAAGGATTTTGCAAAGAGAATCAATGCTCCAATTACTCCAAAGATAGCCGCACCTGCAATAAACCCTGATGAAATCAAAATTCCACGGTTCACGCGTGCATTATTCAGTTTTTCGTTTTTGGTTTTCTTCGAGAACCAGTTGTTCAATAAACCTCCAACTACTAATGGCGTATTCAAATCCAAAGGAATGAACATACCCAAGGCAAATGCCAGCGGAGATATTTTCAACCAGTTTAATAAAATTGAAATAACAGCACCAATGCTTAACAAAATCCATGGAGCACCACCATTGTTCATTAAAGGTTCAATAATGGCAGCCATTGCATTTGCCTGAGGCGCAACCATCGGGTCGTTATGTTGTGCTGATGGTACAAAACCATAAGCTTTGTTTAGGATAAATATTACAGCTCCAACAGTGGCCGCTGAAACCAGCGTGCCGAGAAACTTATAAGTTTGCTGTTTCGCAGGTGTGGTACCTAACCAATAACCTACTTTTAAGTCGGTGATAAAACCTCCTGCCATTGATAAAGCAGTACATACAATTCCTCCGATAATCAATGAACTTACCATTCCTTTCCATCCGCTTAAACCTACAGAAACCAAAATAACAGAAGATAAAATAAGTGTCATAAGCGTCATTCCTGATACAGGGTTGGTACCTACAATGGCAATTGCATTGGCAGCAACGGTAGTAAATAAGAATGAAATAACAATGATGGTAACCAAAGCAACCAGGGCTTGTACCATAGTTACATGAACTCCCAACAGAAGGAATGCGAAAACTGCAATCACTGTAAGCAGAATAAACAACATCACAAACGACATTTTTAAATCTTTTTGTGTACGTTCCACTTTTGCTGTTCCCGAGGCTTTTCCACCAACTCCGGCAGCAAGTTTAAAGGCGCTGAAAATTACTCCTGAAGATTTAATAATACCTATGATACCTGCCATGGCAATACCGCCAATTCCGATAGGACGAACATAAGCCCTAAAGATGGCTTCAGCAGTCATAGCAGAAAAAGGATTTGCACCACCTGTTAAGCTGGCAACAATATTACCTACTTCGTTAACCAGTGGAATAAAAACAAACCATGATAACAAAGAGCCTGCAGCAATAATCAATGAAAATCTTAATCCTACCAAATATCCAAAGCTAAAAATCAAAGCACTTACATTGAATTTAAACACCATTTTAACCTTGTCAGCCAAAACTTCACCTGCAGGAATAACCCTTGAGGTGATTACTTCGCTCCACAATTTGAATGAAGAAAAACAAAAATCAAACAATCCGCCGATAAGACCTGTTATCAATAATAACTTCGCCTGTGAACCGCCTTTTTCGCCAGTCATCAATATTTCGGTAGTGGCAGTAGCTTCAGGAAAAGGAAGTTTGCCATGCATATCTTTTACAAAATATTTGCGGAATGGGATTAAAAACAAGATGCCTAAAAATCCACCCAGCAGTGAAGAGAAAAATATCTGGAAAAAGTCAACCTGAATATCAGGATATTTTGCCTGAAGAATATATAATCCCGGAATGGTAAAAACAGCACCGGCAACAATCACACCCGAGCTGGCCCCAATAGATTGTATAATGATATTCTGGCCCAAAGCATTCTTTTTACGTGCAGCAGCCGAAGCGCCCACAGCAATAATTGAAATGGGAATGGCAGCTTCAAATACCTGTCCGATTTTTAATCCTGAAAAAGCTGCAGCCGCCGAAAAAACAACTGCCATAATCAATCCCATAACCAGCGACCAGGTGGTCACCTCAGGAAATGTTTGATTGGCAGGCATCACAGGGATGTATTCTTCGCCCGGTTTTAATTCTCTATATGCATTCTCTGGTAAACTTTTGGTAGTTTGTTCGTGTTCCGACATAATTCCTCCTTTAATTTTTTTTAGTTATTAATTTCGTTGAGTAAATTCAGTATGATATAATATTTTCAAAGCATCAAAACTGAAATAAGAGCCAAAATTAATAGAAATTCTGACTGAATAACACAGTGTGTCAAATTTTTCTTTTTTATCCGCTGACATATATCAGTCAATGTATTGATGTGAATTGTTGAGCAGTATTTAATCCATTGAAAGCTACAATTTAATACCTTTGCAAAAATTTTAAATTATGAATGCTTTCCGACATGCTTTTGCATTAATATTTGCCTGCACTTTTTGCTCAGGATGCTTATTTGCCCAAAATATTGCTGATACCACCAAAAAAGACACTTTAGTTATCGTTGGTGTTGGCGATGTAATGATGGGAACCATTATCCCCTCCCGAATCTATTTAGGGTCTGCTGAAAAATTCGCAACCAACACAAAATAAAAGAGAAAAGGTGTAA
>CAYYQJ010000543.1:0-2805 GCA_964473775.1 uncultured Bacteroidales bacterium
CTGTTCGTAATGTTGGCCGTTACATCGATAATCCATCAGTAAATATAGGTAGTCACCCGGTAGGAATAACATATAATGGTTCCGACCCACGTTTTTTAACTTCTCCGGCTTCACCTTTCCCTTTAGTAAATCTCAAAGTAGAATGCTCCAGTTGTCATTCAACTCATTATGCAGCATCCTCTGATGGTTATGCGCTTAGAATGGCTTACAGCGACGCAGTTTGCAAAAGCTGCCATGTTTGGAAAACTACCCGTAGAACTCTCGATCATGAAGGAATGAGCTGCCTTACTTGTCATATTCCACATAAAGCAGGATTAACCAATGTAATGCTAATCCGCGACACTATAAATACTCCTTTTGATGGAATGAAACCTGTATTATTTTCTTCAAATACAACTCCCGCCAACTACGCCGTTGGCTCTAGTCCATTTAATGGTGTTTGTGAGGCTTGCCATAATTCTACTTTCCATTATGGAAACACTGGCCCTGGCACATCTGATGCCCGACACAATCCTTCTTCACAAAAATGCACCACATGCCATACTCACGAAGATGCTTTCTATCCACAGACCAACTGCCTCGATTGCCATAAAGATATTGTTGGCTCAAGAAGACAAATTGTAGATGCCAATGGCAATGGTACAGGTTTAGGAGGCGATTTCAAACGCACATCTCACCACGTTTCAGGCTCCGTTCCTAATGTAACCGATTGTATCCTTTGCCACTATATGGGAGATCATAGAAGAGGTAGCGTAAAACTCCTCGATCCTGATTTAGGTTACTTAAATGTAATCACCTACAATCCTGCGGACGAAGCATCAGCCGAAAAATTCTGTTTAAAATGTCACGATGCAAATGGCGCAGGTGGCGATGTAACCCCATTCAGTGATAATGTAACGGTTCCAGTAATAGATTCAGCTATGTGGGTAAACTCTGCTCATAAAGGTGACGTAAACACTAGTACCTGTTTAAGCTGCCACGATAATGGACATGGGTCAAATAAAAGCACTCTTATTGGCCCATACAATTATTCTGGTCCAGGTACAGGAACAGATTTAATGAATGAAGAAGAAGGTTTCTGCCTTGGATGTCATGGCGGTACCGGTGTGGCTTCAGTTAAAGTACATCTTGCTTTTAGTTCATATACCAATACTGCTACCAATTTTTATAAACACGATCCCACTGCAACATATAGAGTTCATGTAAATGGCGAAGGAGGCTCTAATGGCATAGGTGGTGGTAGTACAATTTATGGTACAAACAGGCATGTTGAATGTGTAGATTGTCATAATCCACACGGCGCAAAAGCTGGAACAGCAACTGCACCAACACTTTTACCCACATTGACTGGTGCATCTGGGGTAGAACCAATCTATCCAGGAGCTGGATCCCCAACAGGATTTACTTGGCAGAAATCTGTTACCCAGGAATATCAGGTTTGTTATAAATGTCATTCAAGTTATACAACATTACCAACTTATTTGCCAGCCGGTTGGGGGACAGCAATTGTTGCTAATGGACTTGGCAAATTGACATTTGTTTCAGCAGGTCAAGTTCCTGATTCAAGAGATATGGCACGAGAATATAATCCAAACAACAATTCTTTCCATCCTGTAATGGCTTTAGGTAAAAATAGCATTATTAATGCGGGGGCATTTGTTGCCCCTTGGACCTCTACAGCACGTATGTATTGTAGCGATTGTCATGATAACCCAAATAGAGCCACTGCAGGTCAGGGAAGAGGGCCTCATGGTTCGAATCTTTTACACTTATTAGATGGAACAACCAATTTTAAAACTGTTGAATCAGCCGCTGTAGCAACAGAAGTATGTTCTAAATGTCATCAGTCAGGTCTTTATCTTGCCACTACTCTTACTGCCTCATTTTCCAGATATTATAGCACAAGCTACACCAATAATTTACATAATTATCATAGAGGTCAAGCTTGTAGTTGCTATATGTGTCACGATTCTCATGGAAGTGAAATAGACCATCTATTCAACTTTAATTATTCCATTTCAGGTCATACACTAACTTCACCTGCAACAAATTCTCAAAATATGTTTGTGCTTGGTCCAATACCCGGAAATCAGGCATGTTTATTAAATTGCCATACATCACACAGCACCTCCACTAGATATTATAACCCTTCTTATTAACAGAGTAAATTACAATAATCCCCGTTTAAATCGGGGATTATTGTAATTAATTCATAAACACTAAAAAATAAAACAAATCTTCTGGTAATGGGTTTTATTATTTTTTTAATTTTACAGCAAAAATAAAGCTAATATGAAATTCTCATTTTTAATCCTGATACTATTTTTCTTAGTCAGTTGCAATACAGTAAAAGATATAGATGGACATAGATATAATAAAATTCAGATAGGAAATCAAGTATGGCTTAAACAAAATCTGAGAGTTTCCAGATTCAACAATGGAGATAAAATTGGCACAGTTAAACCTGATACAATTGATATTAACAGATTTGAATCTCCTCTATTTCAATTTGCTTATAAAGGTGATAATAAACTTGTTAAAACCTATGGGTTACTCTATACCTGGTATGTTGTTAGTGATTCTCGTAATGTTTGTCCTACAGGTTGGCATGTGCCGTCAGATGAGGAATTTTGTATTCTCGAAAATTATTTGGAACCTGGTATGGATTCTACTTGCAGTATTATGGCACATCGGGGAAAAAAAATTGGCTTATATTTGAAAGAAGCAGGGAATAAACATTGGGCAGATAATATCGGAACAAATAACCAAAGTGGATTTACTGTTTTGCCTGCAGGAATTCGTTAT